>CBFDBN010000006.1:0-26896 GCA_965603055.1 uncultured bacterium
TCAAACGGTATTGTCTGTCCCAAATGATAAGTAACCAGGTCGATCTCGTGCCCCATCTTTGAAAGCGTATTTAATCGATGCAACACACTGATCGGTGTCCCTCTCGGTTGAAAAAACGGTTGTGGTGCAATCATCAATATTTTCATTGTTTAAACCTTTTTACAAACTGATTATTTTTGAATCAATGTTATTGTCTTTATGTGATGATTTAAGTGAAATGAATCTCGAGCGGAGGGCATAGAAAAAATGCTTTCAATCGATCCGTTCCAAAAGAAACGGTAACTTTTGTGTGACACGGAACGTTAATACATAGCCTCATCACATCCCCATCCGAATCCTGAAGTTCATTAACTGGCGCCGTATCCAGTAAGCACAACGGCAAATGTCTTGATTAAAATCTTAAAATCTAACCACAGGGACCAACTATCAATATACTCAAGATCCATTTCCATCCATCGGTCAAAATTTACATTATTTCTCCCACTTACCTGCCACACACAGGTTATTCCTGGCTTAAAGCTTAATCTTCTGCGCTGCCACAACTCATACATTTCAACTTCTACCGGGAGTGGTGGACGCGGTCCCACAATACTCATATCGCCTTTCAACACATTAAGAAATTGGGGGAGTTCATCAATACTCAATTTACGGATAATTCTTCCTACTTTGGTGATTCTTGGATCATGCTTTATCTTAAAAACCGGGCCATCCATTTCGTTTATTTTGTCTAACATCTTCTTTTTCATCTCCGCGCCAACAATCATGGATCGAAATTTATAAAGTGTAAATTTTCTTCCATTTACGCCACAACGAACCTGGCTATAAAAGACTGGTCCTTTTGAGCTTAATTTAATTGAAATCGCGGTGAACAAATAAATCGGCGAAGCTAATATCACAAAAAATAACGACAAAGCAATGTCGATTGCTCTTTTTATAAATAGCTGCCACTCTTTGGCATTAAAAGTTTCGAATTCTAATAATGGAAAATTATTGAAATTGGTCTGCCGCATCTTTGCAATTCTCAAATCATACAAATCCATTGAAATCGAAGTCGCAATCCCCTCTCGTTCACATGCCAGAATTACATCATCCAGCCGGTGGAGCCAGAGTCGAGGAACAACAAAAATCACTCGATCGATCACTTTCCGATGCAAAATAAACGGAATATCCTGAATCCGACCCAGTACCCGATAGCCCTCAATCTCTTTGCCATACATGCCGTGCTCATCATCTATCAAACCCACGATTCTGAGTCCCCAATTGGCATTATCTTTTACAGCTCGAATAAATTCCTGGGCGCGTCTTCCAGTCCCGACAATTAACAAGTTGACCTGGTTAAAACCATGCTCATGAATTTGATCGAGAAACGTTGAAATGAGCCGCTTCTCTCCAATTAAACACAGACCAGTTGTCAGTGTGAAAATTCCGATATAAAGTCGACTGGTAAATTTCATCTGAAGTATAAAAAAAATGCTTCCAAAAGCAATCACCGATAACAGGGCAGATTTTACAATGATTACCGTTTCCTTTTTGAAGTGACGTGTTCTAAAATCCCGGTAAGCGCCTAAAACGGACAATAATGACAACCATATTGGTATAATCGATAAACTCAATGGCCAATTCATTTTTGAAAAATAATACAATCCTTCAAAAGTTGGAGAAATTGCATAAGCCATTTCTTGAAAATCGTACATCGAGCGAAAAAAATCATCAATAAAATAGGATAATACAAATGAAATTATTATGATCGTCGCATCGACAATTTTCATCATATTTATTATAAATGCCTCTTTCTCCTTAAGCATCGAAATCCTCACCAAGTATTAATCATATCAATCATAAATGATTCTGCTAAAATAGTACAACTTACCCTTGCGAAGGTTTTGTTAAACCAGAACCTTCGCAAGGTTACTTCGTCATAAATAAGCCTAATCTACAATACTTTCTTTAAACCATTTCACAAATAACCTGATGCCTTCATTAATATCAACTTGTGGTTGATAATCTAATTCATTTCTGGCTTTTGAAATATCAGCATAGGTAATCGCAACATCACCCGGCTGGAGGGGAAGGTATTTAATTTTTGCTTTTTTCCCAAGCTGCTGCTCGATCAAGCTGATTAACTCCATTAAAGGCACCACCCGCGATTCACCAAGATTGTAGATATTATAGCCGCTGCACCGCTCAATCGAATTAACAATCCCGTGAATAATATCATCGATAAATGTAAAATCACGCCTGGCGCTGCCATCCCCATATATCGGAATCTCGGTTCCACTAGCAATTAATTTAGTAAACTTATGTATTGCCATATCGGGTCGCTGCCGGGGACCATAAACGGTAAAGAATCTCAGGCAGCTCACTGAAATATTATACAAAGCACTGTATGTATACCCGATTAATTCAGCAGCTTTTTTGGTCGCCGCATAAGGTGAAATCGGGTTGTCAACTGGGTCCTTCTCTGAAAACGGAACTTTTTTATTGTTCCCGTATACTGATGATGAAGACGCCATAATGAACTTTGCAATTTTATGCTGTTTTGCCATTTCGAGCAGGTTTAATGTGCCCCTGATATTCACTTCCTGGTACAGCAGGGGTTGTAATATCGAGGGTCTTACTCCTGCTCTTGCTGCTAAATGTACTATACCATCAAAATGATTCGATTGGAAAATTTTTTTTAGTAAATCTTCATCTAAAATATCGCCCTGGATTAACTGAAAATTTGCATATTGGGAAACAGCTTCAATATTTCTCCATTTGATTGCCGGGTTATAATAATCATTGAAATTATCCAGGCAGAGAACCTTATAATTTTCAGATAATAGACGTTCAATTAAATGCGAACCGATAAAACCGGCGCCGCCGGTGACCAAATAATACATAATTTCCCTTTATTAGTAATGATAATAACTGTATCCATCATGGCCAAATTCTGCCGTAGTTCCATTTAAAACAACCCCTAACAGGCGGGCAGAAACATTTTTAAACATCTCTAACTTTTGTTTAGCAATATTTCGGTCAGTAATTCCGGCACGAATAACCAGTACCACCGCATCAACCTGGGTGCCAATAACAATAGCATCTGTCGCTGCATTCAGTGGGGGACTATCGAAAATAACAAGGTCAAACTTTCTTCTTGCATCATCAAGAAAGCGCTTCATCTGGTGTGATCCCAATAATTCCGAAGGATTCGGCAACAGGGAGCCACAACTAATGAGCGATAAATTTGGAGTCAAAGTTTCATTAATAATGTGCTGAAAACTGACCATGCCGGTTAAATAATTTGTCAATCCCGGTTCTTTCGAAATTCCAAATGTATTATGCAGCACGCCTCTTCTCAGATCTGCATCGATTATCAGTGTGTTGCTCTTGTGCTGTGCCATTGAGATAGCTACATTTGCGGCGGTAAAAGATTTTCCATCTCCCGGGGCAGTGCTTGTAATCACAAAGGAATGTATTCGACCGGTTTGCTTCGAGAAAACAAGATTGGTTCGCAGTGATCGGTAGGCTTCTCCAATTGGAGTCGGAGAATAATCATAAGTTACTAACTGTTGGTCGATCTGCTTGATCTTCTCAGAATCCTGGTAATCATGAATATCTTTAAAATCGATGGTCGGGATGGCACCGATAACTTCCAGCTTGAGGAATTTTTTAACATCATCAACCGTTTTAATGCTCTTATCCAGGAAATCCAATCCCAATGCTACTCCCATACCCAACACAATGCTGAACAGAACTCCCATGGCAGCTTTTTTCTTTTTATCACGATTCACCGGGTATTCGGGCACCAAGGCTGGATCAAGTATATCAACATCTTCGGTCTCTGCAACATCCTGAAGTTCTGCCAGTTGATACTGGGAATAGAATTGATTATACAGATCCATTTTCGCCTTATATTGATCCTCTAATTCTTGTAATTTCAACTGCTCGGCAGGGAGTTGTTGCTGAAGTTTATGTTTGAGTGAAGCAAGCCGACTGGACAACTGGTTAATTTGTCGATTCAATTTTTCTAAATGGAGTTCAGCCTCCTGTTTTATTTTCGATTGACTTTGCGCAATATTCTGACCGATCTCGATCACTGTCTCATGTCTTTCGGTAAATGTTTTAACCTTTTCCTCATATTGCCTTTGTAGATCATCGAATTCTTGTTTCAAAAAACCCATTTTCGGATTGGTGTCAAAGGTTGCTAAAGCAGTCAATTGACTATAAACATATTTCAAGTCCTTTTGATTTTCCGGTGAATTTCCGATACTATTTATTTTGTCCAGCAGCGTCATCAGTGCACCCCGGGCAGATTCGTAAGTTCTCAATTCACTTTCCTTGCTGGTCTGCTCACTCATTTGAGATTTGGTCTCAGTATCGAGGCTGACATAGTGGGTACTTCTAAATATTCTCAGCTCTTCACGTGCTTGCTCAAACTCTTCTTTAGCATGATCCAGTCTTTCCTTGATAATATTTTTCCTTTCATCGGTGCTCTTCTTCTTTAAAGATCGGCTTTCGAGAACGTAGATGTCTGCCAGTCGGTTAACCATTTGAGCAGCCATAACTGCATCGTGATCGGTCATGGCAAGCCTTAATATATTCCCACCCCATACGGTAATATTTGTTCTGTCTCTAAATGATTCCACTGCCCGCCGGAATTGACTAATTTTAAATTCAACTTCACGAGGCAACTCAGAAAAATCAGGAGTCAATCGAAAAGTGAATCCAGCATCGGTCGTACGAGTATTCATTTGAGCCTGCAACAACGCTCCTTCATCAATTAAAATTTCACGATTTTCAACCACACGAAAAATTTTATACATACCGTCATCCTGCCAGCGAAATATATAATCACCAGATTCAGGACCCCGGTTCGAATAAAATTCTTCGAATAACTTACTTCTATGAATACTATTTTTATCATTCTCCATTGTAAGGGTTAAGCCCAGTTGGGCAACCACCTTCTCTGCAAACGATCGGCTTTTTAATTCGGTAATTCGATCGGCGCTAATCATGTTTTCACTCTCCCGTTCCAAATTTCGAAATCGAATCTGGCAGGAAGCCTCGTACGTCGGCGGCAAGCTTTTTAAATAGAAAAGCCAGGGGATAGATATGCCCAATATAGTTATAATGATCAGCCATTTTCGCTTGAGTAGAACTTGAACATATCGCTTTATGTCTAGACTCGACTCCTCGCTGGAATCATCTTCAAAAAACATATTCTCCATAGAAGCCATAATTGCATTTCCTCAACTAACTGGTTAATTACTATAATTTCTGATGCTAAAGAATAATGATACTGCTGTCATCACGAAGTAGGTGTAATTCATAATCTCACGGAAACCAAAACTTGATCGACCTTTTGCAATAATTTGATCGCCGGTTCTGATGCCAATGTCTACCAGAGAATGACCTCTTTCAAATTGTTGTAATAAGTTCTTTTGCAAAATTTTGCCCCCTCGCTCTACACGCATACTGTTTAGATCGCAGTTTTCTTTCGGTCCTTCTGCCATTTCTATGAGCTCCCACAAAGAACTTTCCGGGCTAATTCGGTAAGACCCTGGCTTATTGAATGTACCCATCAATGTTACTCGAATTAAAGGTATCGCAGTGATATATGGCTCTTTTAAATAAGGGCTATATAGCTCGACTAAATGCTTCGCCAGGCTAACCCGGTCATGTCCAACAACTTTAACATCACCGACTAACGGCAGCATAACAAATCCCAGGCTATTAATTTTATAATCACCGCTTAAATTTAATGTCCCCTGATCGGTAGTTCTTCCGATCTCAATAACTGTAATACGCACCGCATCCCCGGGGTAAAATTCATTTTTACTTCCGACGTTTGGTATGCCAAACACCGGGGAACCATTAAACAAAAAGCATACTACTAAAAAAAATGCAAGAGACCTCCCCAGCCACCAAAGTTCTCTTTTTTGTTCAATCATAACAACTTCACCTCATTTTTAAATCGTAAACAAAACAAAGCCCCTGAAATATCACGCACAGAATATGCAGGGGCTTCACTAATTATTGATAATTTTCACAACCACCACCACATCAACCATCAAAGGATTTAATTATCGAGAACGATAAAAGCGATATCTTTTCTCTTTGGTTTCCATGTTATATTTTTTTAGAATATCTCGAATTTTAAAGAAACCGGCTGTTTCAAATCCAAATCTCTGGGTATGCAGGTTTTTCTTGATCTGTCGCACACCGTCATTTGGATTCTCAATAACTAAAATTTTGATTTTTTCAACAAGTGGTAATCTAGATTCATCAACCTGGGTTCTGGCAAATGAAACTCGTGACTTTGTTTTTCTTTCGCCTTTTTTAGTACCTGACTTAGCCATTACCCTTGGAGACGGGGCAGTGACCTCAACCGAGTCAGGAGCTACTTCAGGCTGACGTTGCTGAAGACTCTTTGTAATATCAAGACCGATACTAATATCAAAATCATTAACAGCTTCTTCAACTGTTTCATAATAATCAAGTATACGATTGAATTCCAGCATCTCAAAGACTTCAAACACATCTGGAGTCATTTGTACGATCTTAAGATCGCCGCCGTTTTCACGAATGTTTCGAATTTCGCCAACAAACACCCCCCATCCGGCACTGCTCACGTAATTGACGCCCCCCATGTCAATTATGAACTGGTAATTCCCCTTATTGATGATCTCACTCAACTTTGTAGAGATTTCACTCGATGTTGTCGTATCCAGGTAACCTTTAATCTTTACGAAAGCTATATCCCCCCTCGCACCAATTTTGTTTAGGGCTAATTCAATTCCCTGCATTTAATGTTGTTCCATTTTAAATTTAGTTCTGATTTAAATATGCCAGACATCCCTCCTCGTTTATGTACGTATTAAAAATCCTTTTCGCACATTCCTTAGCAAATACAATGCCATAATTAAATACTCTGGATGTTCTGCATATCTTTTAATTTATCATATAATTGATTAGTACAAAACTGGAAAGCATTAAAAAATTTCATGTACTGATTGGAAACAATGTTACAACTTGAGACAAAGTAACTAGAAGATTTTTCTAGTAGTTAGTCGATTTAAATAATGTAAAAATTTTCAATCCCCATAAACACACTTAACCATTATTTGCAGCGTGGTGTTCGGATTAGCATCCTACCCAACGTTTCAAATTTTTGAGAAGTTACCTCTAATTAAATACAAAAACCAAATTGTATTGAGGATTGTATTAATTTGTTCAACTTAATAGCTTATAATATAATTTATTGTAATTTTCAGCGACGGCTTGCCAGGAAAAGTTTAACTTCATTGCCCGATCAACAATCTTTTGCCAGGTTATATTATCATTATAAATTTCTATTGCTTGCTTTATTTTTAATACAAATGACTCGGAAGAATATTCTTTAAATACAAATCCATAACCTTTTTTTGTCTCCGGAGAAAAATCTTTAATCGTATCTACCAATCCTCCTGTTGCGTATACAATCGGTATGGTTCCATATTTCAAACAGCTTAACGGCAAAGAGCTGCACGGCTCAAATTTACAAGGGAAAAGAAACAAATCAGTACCGGCAACTATTTTATGAATTAACTGATCATCCATGTTTGAAATAAAGGCGATCTTTTCAGGATAGTTTTTCACAAAAGACTTAAACAATTTCGGGGAATCACCTTCTCCTTTGCTCAGAAAAATATATTGAGCCTTCATGCTCATAATTTCGTCTATTGTATCACCCAACAACGCAAGATCGTTTTGATCTAATAAATCCAGGATGATCCCGATGACAGCAACATTTTCATTGAATGTTAGCCCCTGTGATTCAACCAGTTGCTGCTTATTTTTTATTTTCCCGGTCAGGTCTTTTCGAGAGTAGTTATGTGGAATAAGCGTGTCGATTTCTGGGTCCCAGGTCGTATAATCGGCTCCATTAGCCACACCAGACAGGTTTTTCGCCTGTTTTCGAAATATTTCCCGCAATCCATAGCTGGATTCATCTGATGTTTTAATTTCCTTTGCATAATTCTTGCTTGTTGTATTGATAAAATCAGCATAAACCAAGCCAGCCTTCAAAAAATTCACTTTTCCCTGGTATTCCATCGAGCTACCGTTATAAAATATATCATCAGGATTACCGATAAATGTTACCACATCTTTATCAAAAATGCCCTGGGAAGCCAGGTCATGGATGGAAAGCAGGGTTCGAATTTTATTGAAGAAAGGTTCTTCATGGAACATTGTTTTTAAGTAAAAAGGAATTATTGCGGTTTGCCAATCGTTGCAATGAATAATGTCCGGCTGCCAATGGAGTTTTCTTAAAATTGAAAAAATAGAACGGCTGAAAAATATAAACCGTTCAGCATTGTCCTCCCAATCTTGATTTGTTTCGGGATTAACATAAAATTGCGGACGATCAAAGTAATCTTTATTCTCGACGAAATATACCTGGACTTTTGAATTGGGAAGAAACGCGGATTTCACGTCGGCAAGAACTGTTTTATTATGAAGCGGAACTTTAATCTCCTTTAGCCTAATGACTTCACGTATCGTATATTTTCGATCGTTTATCGTGCCATATTTTGGAATAAAGAGCCGAATGTCATGTCCAAAATCTTTTAAAGCCCGGGGCAGGGCGTTAGCGACTTCAGCCAGGTTTCCGGATTTTACAAATGGAGCAATTTCAGAAGAAATATATAATATCTTCAATTCGTTTTGCATAATTACCTCTGTGATTACTAACACATAAAAATAAAGGTCGGAAGGAAAACAATACTCCTTTCGACCTTCAAAACTAAAGACCTGTTATCTGAGCTATTCATTAAAGTCTGGATAAAAACTGTTCAGCCTTTGCAACATATTCGCTGGTCGGGTAATCGCTAAGGAGTCGTTCAAATTCCTGCCGCGCTCGTTCGCGATCCCCCTGCTTCCAATAGCATAATCCCAGTTTTAGTTGGGCATCATCCATTTTATTCGATTTGTTAAATGAAAACACTTTTGTAAATTCGATGATCGCCTGGTTAAAATTGCCAAGTCCATAATAAGATTCGCCGATCCAATAGCGACAGTTATCCGATAATGAACTGGTTGCATTTCTGGCTAATAGCTCTCCAAACAGTTGTATCGCCAATTTATAATTGCGATTATTGTATTCTGCCAGTGCGTTCTGGTAGTCTTCCCGGAAATTCCCGGTTGAAGCATAAGTACCGGGGGTTGTGGCAGGTTGCCGGGGATAATCGGATTCAAGTTTATTAATTCTTTGTTCCTTTTGAGAAATATCTGTTTTGAGCTGAGAAATCTCAGAATCTTTTGTTGCTAATTTGTTCTCTAAATCGCTAATCTCTCTTTGAAATTGATCGTCATCTTTTGAGGTCTCTTTCACTGTTGGTTGTTGCGTTTTTTCTTTCGTAATTCCCAGCAGCCGAAGTACCTCATCCTCATCCGGGTTGGATTCTGCTGTTTGATCCTGATCTGAGACGCCAATAATCTGGTCAATTTCAGATCCCTCTTGCTGAAATTCGCTGTCGGGTTTGGTTGCTGTACATCCCCCGATGATTAACATACTCACCAGCAGGACAAACATTATACCTGTTAAGACTGTTGTTTTCATGACATTCCCCTCACTAAAATTCAAGTTCATTTTTGTTTTTTCAAAATGTAATAACCAGAAGCCCCCCATCCTGTTATGGCTGCGGTTCCGGCAACAATTCGCCAAAATTTAGAATTGGCAAGGACCTCAACCCTTACTGGCAGCTTGGGCAATCCACAATACCCAATGCCGCTAATTGCATCATCGACAGCAATGACACAATACTCGATCCCCTGTTTCTTAACACTTCTGCCGGGAATTACTCCTTCAAATTGTGTTCCACCCACGTTTAAGAGCTGCCCGACTTTCCATTGATCCAGTCCGATTGGTCTGTATAAGATCGAAGTTACTTTCAATTTATTATTTTCATATATATCGGCTGTAATCCTGATGTCTTTGCCATTTTCAACACGTTTTACAGGGGAATGAATAACAACCGGGGGGTCTTTATCAGTTTCTGCTGTCTCGCCAATGCCCGAACTCATTGAGACCGTGATCGGAGGTATTGCATCAGGTTTTCCATCATGATCCAGGTATCCATCTGGGTCTTCCTTGATCTCTGGCTTCAGGTCAAGCTCATCTGGCACGCCGTCATTATCGCGGTCGCCCCGAGTAGTGGTTCGAAAATAATAAGTAAAGCCGCCATGGACATCGACAACGCCATCCTTTTCATCACCGGACTTATCTATATCGAACCAATCCGTAAATGACAGTCTAAAGTTCGCTCCAATATTGAAATAGAAAGTGTGGGATCGATTGAGCGGAATTTCCAAGCCACCGCCACTTTTGACAAACGAATCATATCCCTTATGATATTTTCCACTGGGATCAACGGCAGTTTGCCCATCAACTGTATAATTCCAATAGACACCACCTCCGCCAAGAATTACATAAGGATTTACTTTTCCCAATGGGAAGAAAGAAAACATCAAATGTCCTTCAAAAGGGATAAGAATGGTCTCCACACCGGACTGATCCTGGTCCCCGACTGTTACATATCCACCCTCGGCACAAATAGCCATGTAATCAAATAAATTGTAAGACAATTGTCCATAAACACCTGGCTTAAAAGATGGATTCTTCCAATCTCCTTCCAGGCGACTTAAACCAGCCTTGAGACCAATTCCAAAATTGGTTTGCCTTCCACCTGCCCAAACTGAATGCAATGAAAAAACAACAAGTAAAATTATGCAAAGAAAAATAGTTTTTTTTATCAAACCGATTCTCCTTTTTTATAAGTAAAAGAGTTTGTGGAACTTAGTTTTAAAAATTTATTAAACTTTATGTAAAAAGTCAAGCAATTTTTTTATTTTTATTAAAATTCATAGCCATCAAGCCTTCTGTCTCTTTATTCGCATCATATTAATGTATATTAAGACACTGCCCATTAAGACCATCAATATACTAATCCCCTGGTTTACAGAAATTGCAAAATCTCCCAACCGAAAAAGGACCATGCTGGTCTCGTAGTATCGAAAGATATCAACAATAAAACGGGAAATACCATAAAGAATGAAAAAAATGTATAATAAAAAACCATCAAATTTCTTGTACCGCTCCAAAACCAACAATGATCCAAAAATAATTAGACCGTATAATGACGAGTATAGCTGAGCCGGGTGAATGGCTTGATTGGGGAAAGAAAAACCTGCTGGACTTTCTGGTGGAAAGATCATTCCCCACGGTGCCTTCGTAGGTACTCCATAACAACAGCCATTTAAAAAACAGCCAATTCTGGTAATAAAAATGCCCGCCCCGATTGCAGGAGCCACTATATCGGCAATTTTTAAAATCGGCAATTTTTTAATCTTGAGGTAAAGCATTCCAAACCCGACAGCAGCGATGAGACCCCCTAACATAGTTAACCCGGCAATCCCGATCTGTCCCGAGCTCTGGAAGGGATTAAATGTATCCAACCAGTGTCCTTTGAATTCATCCAGATGAAAAATCACATAAAGAAACCTCGCACCAACTATCGCACCGAGAACGATTACAACAGCCAGATCAATAATTTTATTTGGATCGATACCGCGTTTTTTAGCACGGTATATAGAAAAATAAATTCCAATTAGAAATGAAATCGCCAGCATTAAACCATAACTGTGAATTTCTAATGGACCAATTTGAAATAATTTTGAATGCACTTTTTATCCCTTTATTTTGAATTTTTAAATTTTAATTGTCAATTGTCAATTAGGTCAGTACTTAAACCTCCTGATCGAAGCATTAATTATCATTCCTGTCAAAGTCATGCAAACAATTAAACTGGAACCGCCATAACTTAAAAATGGAAGTGGCAGCCCGGTTACTGGCATCATTCCCACCGTCATACCGATATTTACAATAATATGATACCCCAAAATTGCCGTTGCGCCAATAACCATCAAGCCTGAAAATTTATTTCGTACTTTAGCAGCAATATAAATTCCTCGTAGCAACAGGACTAAAAATAGAATCATGACCAATAGACTCCCTAAGAATCCAAGCTCTTCTCCTATCACGGAGAAAACAAAATCCGTATGCTGTTCCGGTAAAAACCGGAGTTGTGTTTGTGTCCCCTTTAATAGTCCTTTTCCTAAAAACCCCCCGGAACCGATGGCTACTTTAGATTGAATAACCTGGTAGCTGAAACCATGGGGATCCAATTCTATGCCTAAAAAAGTTAAAATTCGATGTCGCTGGTATTCGTGAAGCTGGTTCCATAATAGCGGTGTTAAAATACCCACGATAATATTTACGACCATAAAAAGCATCGCCTTAAAAAGACCGGGTTTAAAAAAAAGCATTATCACTGCGATCACAAGCATGGACAGGAAATAGGTATAATAATTAAACGATGAAATCATTATAATAAAAGGAGCAACAATGACAAATAAAAAGTAACTCGGCAAACCCGCCCAAAATAAAATCGGCAAAATAATCGCCAGGAATACCAATGCCGTACCGAGGTCAGGCTGTTTCGCAATTAATAAAAAAGGTAAGATTACGATTCCAGCTGAAGTTGCAAGGTCTTTTATTTGGGTCAGCTTTCGTCGCTCGTGAGAAAGGTACCTGGCTAAAGCTAAAATTATCGCTATTTTGGCAAATTCCGAAGCCTGGAAATGAATTTGTCCGATGTTTATCCACCTGGCGACATTGCTGCCGCGGTTCAGTACCAGGGTAAAAATCAAAAGTACTATCGCAAAAGCATATAACCAATAGGCAGATACTTCATAAACTGTTGTCGGTATAATAATTGCAAAAGCCATAAAAATCATACTGATGAGAAGCCACAAAATCTGGCGAGTAAAATTTGCTTTTAAAACAGGCGATTCGACCTTGTACGAGGCACTATAAATAGCCAGTAAACCAACAAGCGTAAGAATTAATACAATAACGATCAAACCATAATCCATTCATGTTATTTTTATTTACCTAGATATTATCACGATTCCCCCTTGAACGATAAAAATAATTTTTCATAATTTCACGGGCAATTGGCGCAGCGACTTTTCCTCCAGAGCCGCCATTTTCAACTAATATACAAAAGGCGATTTGGGGATTATTTGCCGGCGCATATCCAATAAACCAGGCATGAGCTTCACCATGGGGATTTTGTGCAGTACCAGACTTTCCGGCGACAGTGATACCTCGATAAACAGCAGCACGACCGGTACCGTGTTCGCCATGGCAAACGCGGAACATACCCTGTTTTAAAAGCATATAAGTCTTCTTCGACATCCCATCCACCCGGGCAGAATCAACTGCTGCCCATTTTTTCGTCCCATCAATCGGATCCTCCAGGTAATTAAAAAGATGAAGCGGGTAATAAAGCCCTTCATTCGCAATAATCATTGCCAATCGAACCATTTGAAGCGGTGTAACCAACAGATCGCCCTGACCGATGGCAAGATTTAACATCAGCCCCTTAGACCACCGATCTTTGCCAAACTGTTGATCTAGATAATCCTCATCTGGCACTAATCCAGGTTTTTCATCGATCAGGTCTATGCCAGTCGGCTTGCCGAACAAGAAATGTCGAGAAAATAGCGACCAGTTATCCAATCCGACTTTGAGTCCCAGTTTATAAAAATAGACATTACACGATTGTTCAATCGCCCCGAGCAAATCTAATTCACCATGCCCGCCTAAATTCCAGCAGTCAAATTTTCTTCGACCATACCAGGTATAACCGGGACAGAATGCCTTCCAGGAAGGTTTAATGATTTCTAATTCCAGGGCAGCAGCAGCTAACACCATTTTATAAGTGGAGCCAGGCGGGTAAAGGCTTTGTACCATACGATCGTACAAAGGTTTATCTGGATCATTGACTAATTCATTCCAGGTTTCCGTTGAAATTGGCTTGGTGAAAATTGCAGGATCATAATCTGGCTTACTTACCAGGGCAAGTACACCGCCATTGGCACAATCTACAACAACCGCACCACCTCGCAGGGTATCCATGCGCGTTTCTAATAGTCGTTGCAATTCAGTATCCAGGGTAAGATGAAGATTTTTTCCCGGTAAAGATAATATTTCTGGCTTATCTTTCAGCTTTCTAATTTCACGCCCCAGCGCGTCAACTTCTATATATTGGTAGCCCCGCAACCCTCTCAATTCCTTTTCGAAAAATTTTTCTAATCCTTTTTTCCCAATAATATCGCCTAACCGAAAACCTTTAAAATCAACCTGGTTTAACTCTTGCCTCGTAATTTCACCAAGATAACCGAAAAGATGCGGTGCGCGAATGCGTGATGGATAATACCGCCGCGGCTCAACCTGGTAAATAATGCCGGGTAAATCTAACCGCTGCTCCTCAATCTGGCTCAGCGTTTCAAAATTCACCTGGCGTTTCAATTTAACCGGCGTAAAATTCCCGGTTCTTTCTCGCCTGATGGTACTTCGTATTTCACCCGGTTTCATGTTTAAAATTTTGCCAGCCAGGTTTAGAATAGTATCTGACTTTTTAACCTCGAATGGAATCGCATAAACTGAGTATGACGGATGGTTATCGACTAAAACTTCACCATTTCTATCAAGTATGAGTCCTCGTGTTGGCTCAATGACAATTTCTCTAATTCTATTTTGTTCTGAAGCTTGAAAATATTGAGCTTTTTTATAAATCTGTAAATGAAAAAAGCGAATACTTAGAATCAAAAACAGTATGATTACCAAAATCGAATATAAATATTGCTTCCTGGGAATTGTCATTATTGGCTGCATAACAACTCCAACCTTTTACTCCAATATTCTATCTGACTTCCAGAGAACTGGTTTAATAATTAAATAAGTGATGACGGCAAATAATAAGGTATATATTGTTCCTGGAAGAATGAATTGAAACATCAAACGAAAAAAACCGGTGTGAGTTCCAAGATTATATATTATCCCAAAAATAATATCATGAACCAACACCAGGATAGCCACAGTAATTGCGTAAGATGATAGATTGTATTTTTTTTTCGGTTGTTGAAAAAAAACTCCCCAAAATCCGACTATTGATTTTGTTAGGGCGAAAAGACCATAGAAATTGGTCGAAAATATGTCTTGAATAAGTCCTGCAATAAAACCGAAAATAGTAGATTTACTTTTGTTTTCTTGAAGGCTGATGATTATAACAAAAATTAAAATTAAATCGGGTACGACACCTTTAATTGATATAAAATGTAGTAAATTCTTTTCGGCAAATAGCAAAAGAAAATATATAATGATGTATTTAAGATATTGCATGAATTAAAACTTCACAATTGATTCAAATATTCTTAAAACAGTTAACCAGTACTCTTTTTGTTAGCAATAACAAAAACTTCTTCTAACATATCAAAATCTACTGCTGGTTTCACTTTTATGTCCATAAACATTCCCCGAATAGACTCTGTAATTTCAGTCACATGACCAATAATAATACCTGATGGAAAAATCTCCCCATAACCGGAAGTTATAACCCAATCACCCTGCTGAACATCGGAACGTTTAGGAACTTCTTTTAGCCAACAAAAATCTCCTCCATCCCAACTAACAATTGCTTCAACACGACTGCGCTGGATTTTGGCGCTGACACGAAAGTTTTGATCTAATAATATATGTCCGGTAGATTGATTTTTACCAACCTGGTAAACTTTTCCAACCAGACCGTCTGCAACAACTAACGGCATATTTTTTCTCACACTATCTTTCGCGCCAACGTCTAACACAATTCCGTTAATCAATCCCTGGGTTCCCCTTACAACAACGCGCGCGGCAATGAGCTGGTGTTCGCTTCGATCTTTAAACCCGATAAGCGCCCTTAATCGTTTATTTTCCAAACGCATTTCATACATGGCGCTGTTTTCAAGAGCTAATTCTGTATTTTCTAATAGCAGCAGATCGTTTCTTTGGTTTAAGTTGATATAAGATTGAACAGAATCCCACCGCTCCTGGACTTTACAGAACAATCCCACCATCCACATCTTGAATGACTCGACCTGTCTATTTTGATTGGATGAAATGAGAACCAGTGAAATAAGCACCAGTACTGAATGAAGAATGTAATCTCTTAAACCAGAAACGTTTCGATGAAATGCCATATAGATTTTTACCGATTAAGGATTAAGTTGGATACAGGTAACGAATTAGTACCTGGATTTGAATTGATAAATTTTTCTCCTTTCGCAAGGATGAATATCCGTAATCAGCTCGATTTGAGTTAAACTGAATATAAGAATTAATCTTAAAAACTGTTACATTACATACTATATTCTTTTCTGGGTTTTGTAAGAACTTTATGATAGTTTTCCAAATCATCCAGAATTTTTCCGGTACCTCTTACAACACAGGTCAATGGATCATCAGATATAATAATCGGCAGATTTGTCTCGTGCCTTAACCGTTCATCCAAACCTTTCAACAATGAGCCGCCACCCGTTAAAATGATTCCCCGGTCGAGAATATCTGCGGACAACTCCGGCGGCGTTTGTTCCAGGCACAATTTCACTGCCTCAATAATCGAAGCGACCGGCTCGGATAACGCTTCCTGGACTTCCCCTGACGTGATTTCAACGATTTTCGGGATTCCAGCGACCAGGTCACGCCCTTTTACAGTTATAGAATCCTTTTCATTGTAAGGAGTGGCAGAACCGATGGTACATTTGATCTTTTCAGCCGTATTATCCCCGATCAGGAGATTATATTTTCTTTTGAAATATTGTACAATTGCTTCTGTCATCTCATCACCGGCAATTCGAATTGAGGTATCATTGACAATACCTGACAGGGCGATCACTGCAATTTCAGTAGTACCACCTCCAATATCGATAACCATACTTCCAATTGGATCACCAATTGGCAACCCAACACCGATTGCTGCTGCCATTGGCTCATCAATTAAATAGACTTCCCGGGCTCCGACATGTTCGGCTGAATCCCGAACGGCTCGTTTCTCAACATCAGTGATGCCCGATGGAATGGCAATAGCAATCCGGGGACGAATTAGACGGCTCATTTTTACTTTACGAATAAAAAACCGTATCATGCGCTCCGCCAGCTCAAAGTCAGCAATCACGCCGTCCTTTAAGGGACGGACTGTTACGATTTCACCCGGTGTTCTTCCTACCATTTCTTTTGCAGCGTTTCCATAAGCCACTATTTCCTGGTTCGATTTTTTAACCGCCAACACCGATGGTTCATTGACCATTATACCCTTGCCCTTTAAATACACGAGTGTATTTGCAGTACCCAGGTCGATGGCAATATCACTTGCAAAAAATGATGATAAAAATGAAAAAGGCATATCTGCTCCTCTGAAGTATTTCCTTCGCGAATTTAAGACCTGAATATATTAACTATAGTTCGATCCCATCTATTTTCACAAAATATGCTTTGTGCGTGGTTAAAAGTGAGTGGTGAGTTGTGAATCGTAAGTGGTATATGAGTGATAGATAATTCAATAAATTTTAATACTATATAATTAAGCAAAAACACGACCAACTACTTACTACTCACCACTCACCACTCACCACTCACCAAATCAGTGTCTGAAACGACGCACCCCCGTAAATACCATTGCCATATTATGTTCATTGGCAGCCTGAATAACCTGCTTATCCCGAACTGATCCTCCTGGCTGAATAATTGCAGTCGCCCCGGCCTGGGCAGCAGCATCAACACCGTCGCGGAACGGGAAAAAGGCATCCGACGCCACAACTGTGCCCTCTAACGAAAGACCTGATCGTTTCGCTTTATCTACAGCAAACATTGACGAATCCACCCGTGACATTTGACCTGCGCCGATTCCAATCGTTCGATCCTTTGTACAATAAATTACTGCATTCGATTTCACCCATTTGACAACTTTCCAGGCAAATTTTAAAGCAGACCATTCCTCATCAGTGGGTGTTCGCTGGGTAACAATTTTGAATTCCAGGTCATCGATCGACTTAATATCCTGGTTTTGAACCAATAATCCTCCCGACACTCGTTTGTAATCATACTCCACAGGCAATTTTTGCTGAATATCCAGTTCCAACAGTCTTAAATTTTTCGTCTGTGTAAGTAGCTGAATCGCATCTGGTTCATAACCTGGTGGAATAACAACCTCAATAAATATTTCTTTTAATTTCTCCGCAGTTTTCAAATCAAGAGTTCGATTAAAACCAAAGATACCACCGAAAGCAGAAACCGGATCGGTTGCAAGGGCTTTCTCGAACGCCGAATAAACATTCTCTCCAATGGCAGTCCCACAAGGATTACTGTGCTTTACAATGACAGCGCATGGTTCTTGAAAAGTTTTTACCATCATTACGACTGCATCCAGGTCCATTATATTGTTAAACGATAATTCCTTGCCATGAAGCTGGTTCAAATCGGTTATTCCTTTATCAATGCTCCCCAATTCCCGATAAAACGCCGCTGTTTGATGGGGGTTTTCTCCATAGCGCAGATTTTGGATTTTCTCAAAACTTAGCACCATATTTTCGGGGTATTCTTCCTTCACATCCAGACTTTGAAGGTATTTTGTAATTGAGCTATCATATTTATGAGTCAATTGAAAAGCTTCGATGGCTAATTTTTTCTTTATCTCTAAACTCAATTCCTCATTATTTTGATTCAATTCTTGTGTGATAAACGAATATTGATCTGGAGAAGTCACCACAGCGACATCAAGATAGTTTTTCGCGGCAGCCCGAATCAGCGTCGGTCCACCAATGTCAATATTTTCAAGCGCTTCATCCAGTCCAACATTGGGCTTGCTGGAAACCGTCTCAAAAGGATAAAGATTTATGACAACCATATCGATAGGAATTATCCCATGATCTTTCAGTTGACGCAAATGATCAGCATTATCTCGCTTTGCCAGAATTGCACCATGAATGATCGGATGCAAAGTTTTCACACGTCCATCGAGCATTTCAGGCGCACCGGTAATTTCTTTGACTTGAATACATGAAATTCCATTCTCCGTCAACAATTTCGCTGTACCGCCAGTTGAAATGATTTCAATATTGAGTTGTTTTAAAAATTTTGCAAATTCGACAATTCCCGTCTTGTTATAAACGCTGATAAGAACTCGGTTGATTTTTGACATATTATTTTGGATCCTTTATTACTGTATCGGGATTTCAGAGTTATGGACAAATTTTTCCAGGGGAACATCCAGAATTGAATATTTCTTACAATCTTTATCATTAAAATGCCACCATTCCGAAGTTATTGTTAGAAATCCCTGGGCGCGCATCGCCTGCTGCAAAATCGTTCGATGTTTCTTTGCCAATTCACTTACGTCTGGAAAATCGCTGCCGGCTTTTCGGCTAAAATCATCAAAACAGGTTGGCATTTCAACCTCATTCCCATCCAGATCAATTAACGTAACATCCACAGCCGCACCGCGATTATGGTTTGATCCGCGACTTGGCTTAGCAACATACCGGGGATCTGGCAATTTTTCCCACATTTTTTTTTGAACCGAAAGCGGTCTATAACCATCCCATATTTTTAAACCGAATCCTCTTTTTCGAAGCGATTGGTGAACTTTAACCAACCGTTCTGCCACAGCTTTCCGCAACAAACAGATATTCGCTGAATAGAGTGTATCTTCTAAAAAATTATCATCTGTAGCGTATTTCAGTTCAACAACGATTGTCGAATCTAGTTCCGTTATATCGACAAGATCACCGGAATCCTGTGCAATGAGGAACCCACAGAAAAAAATCAGAAAAACAATTAAAACAAACAAGAACCGAAATGAGTAACGTAACATTGAAATCCTCATGGTTTAATCTTAATCCTTCTGCCCTCAATTTCAACTCTATCCTGGGCAAACAATTGCAAAGCTTCGGTATAAATTTGATGCTCCTCTTTTAAAACCCGGGCTGCTAATGTCTCTGGCGTATCATCATCCTGAACCGGCACACAGCGCTGCAGCACCGGGGAGCCAGTATCATACTTTTCATCAACAAGGTGAACTGTCACGCCGGATACTTTACATCCGTAATCCAGTACCGCTTCATGCACTTTGATCCCATACATCCCTTTTCCTCCAAATGAAGGCAGCAAGGCAGGATGAATATTCAAAATTCGATTTTTAAATTTGCGTACTACAAATGGACTTAGCATTTTTAAATAACCAGCCAGAACAATAAAGTTCACCTGGTATTCATTTAAAATCGACAACAATTGTTCATCGAATTGTTCTTGCTCTGGAAACTGTTTTTTTGAAATATGAACGGCAGCAATTCTATTTTGCCGGGCGATCTCCAGCGCGCCAGCAGAGGCTTTATTGCTAATGACCACTCGAATTGAGGCATCCAATCTTCCCTGTTTAATATTATTTAAAATTGCCTCAAAATTCGATCCTCTTCCAGAAGCCAAAACCGCCAAACGGAGATGAGCCATTTTTCCTACCTAAACAATTATTTTTCCTGTGACTGCGCTTTCACTAATGATTAATCCACCTTTATCGGTATCCAGAACAGCATAAACACCAATAGGCATGATATGCTTTACTTGACCATGCCCATAAGCAAAATTAGTGATAATTGGAATGTTTAATGGACGAAAATAATCCTGAAAAATCTCATCGAGCTCCAGTCCTGGTTTCCCTGGATCTTTTGGCTCGCAGTCTATAAATTGTCCGACAATAATTCCGGAGACTTGATTTAGAATCCCAGCCAGCTTCAATTGAGCCAGGTACCGATCGACTCGATACGGTTCTTCATCAATATCTTCAATGACTAAAATTGCATTCTTAAAATCAGGACAATAAGATGTTCCCAAAAGCACATTAATTAACGAGAGGCACCCCCCTAAAAGTCTTCCTCCAGCTTTACCTTGTTTAAAAACTGTAATTGGATCCCCAGGCGGATTTGAGAGCAAACCGATTGGTTTGACTGTTGTCAACATTTTCCAAAAATGATGTTCAGTAAAGGAATCTATCCCTCTCCCCATTTCCACTGCGACCATCGAACCGGAAAAATTTACCAAACCTGTTTTCTGCCAGATTGCTAAATTTAGTGAAGTAATATCACTATAACCGATAAAAATTTTCGGGTTGTTTTGAATTGCCTGAAAATCAATTTGATCTATAATCCGCGGTGCGCCATACCCACCTCGTGAACAGATGATTGCAT
The DNA here is from genome assembly GCA_965603055.1 of uncultured bacterium. Taxonomy (GTDB): domain Bacteria; phylum Zhuqueibacterota; class Zhuqueibacteria; order Thermofontimicrobiales; family Thermofontimicrobiaceae; genus CBFDBN01. The sequence continues at coordinate 21,145 of CBFDBN010000006.1, forward strand.
CGATGGCGGGATCCTGAAACATTTTATTTAAATCATTCACCCGATCCCCGTCATCCCCGGCAAGGTATCCTCGTTTTTCCAGCACATGTTCACTTTCTACAACATTGTAGCCTGATTTTTTTAGATAATTAATACCGTGTCGATAAATTTGTTCATCAGGGGGACAACTGGCAGGTGAGACAATTCCAATCGTCGCATTTGGGGAGATAAGAAACGGTTTAACGGTCTTAATTGAATTCAATTTCACCTCATCCCTAAAGTTCAATTTTCAACATTTTTTGAGACGACTAACAACTCACCAATCACCAGAGAGTCTTAATCAAGCTGCGCCATGCTTCCCAACCGGTAGTCAAAAGCCGATATTCGCCAAATCCGGATTGGTCCATAAACACAAACTGTTTGTTAATATCATGATAATACCAATATTCATGGGGCTTATTCTCAAGGTCGAACGGATGCCGCTCAATATCACTTGGAGGACCAAAGATGATATAAATCATCCCCATGTCTGTTTTCCAGCCATCTCGAAAAACAGTAAAATTTTCGTTGCTATATTGTACCCGTCTATAAAATTCATCCATTCCCTCATTCGCATCTGTCCCCGGAGAGGGATCATGACCATTCCAGAATTCTTCAAATTTGTGCAGTTTTTCATCAGCCGCAGCATTTTTTAGTTTATCAAATTCCTTTTTATCGGCAATGTATTTTACCTGTCGAATTGCCAGTACAATATCCGAAATCGTAGCCGGCATGTTTGCCCAGCGAATAAAAAATGGCTTTTTTATTTCAGTCCTTCTTAATCCACTTTTAACCATCAATTCCAAAAGATATTTACCCTGGGAAAGCTCCGAAGTTGGCAGCAGAAAAGATTCAAGCGTTCTGGCGTCATCTTTTCGGCGTTTGTAGTCATTTTGAATGACCGCTTGCCCTTTCAGGTCTTTTATTGTATATGAAATTTGAAATTGCTCATCTTTTTCTGATTGACTATAAACCTCAAAATATACGTGTAAATCATCGTTTATCTCTTTAATACAGTTCGCAACATCAGGGTGAAATGATTTTACGCCAAGTGAATCAACCACGATGCTCCTGACAAAAGCTAAATCACTTACCATCAACTTCTTTTCGTTAAAATCTCTTAATCGGAATTCATCTTTCACAGATCTATTTTTTTTCGTTTCCATATCAGACAAATTAATGGTAATTTTATAAGTCCCGGGTTCCAGGTCAAATTTCAGATAGGAAGTGCTATAAGCCTGGCGAGAATTAGTGATATCAAAGTTTTCCGCCACGACATCTTCCTCTTCGATCTTGCCATCAACCTGGTTTCCCTTTTTATCGTATAGCACCACTGAAATTTCAAATTTTGCCTGAAATTGCTCTTCGGAAAGAGTGAATTGTAACTCGTCAAAAGCTATTTTTAAATAAACCTGTAGTCGACTTAACTCTGGATCCGGAGAAGCAACATTTACCAGGTCATAGTGAAATGTCGGCAGATCATACATCCGCGACTGCACCATCTCAGCCTGGGCAATAGCCTCACGCTGGCAAAATACTGACCAGAGAAGTATAGCTATAATAATGATTATGATATTTTTTATTCTCATCCATCCCTCCTTACCTTTGAATCGACCAAAGGTAAAAATTCATTAAATAGTAGTGGTAACTTTTCCCCAGAGATCAAACTCTGAGACACGATCGATGGTAACCGGGTATATTCGACCGATATTTGGATTGCCCATCACATGAACAGTATTATCAATTGACGGACTATCCCACTGTGTTCTTCCTAAAAATTCTGAATTATCCTGTTCCGGTTCGTCAATGATTACTGGAATCGTTTGTGCTAATAGCTGGCGATTTTTCTTCAACGAGATCGCTGCTTGAATTTCCATGATTTCTTCATATCGATCTTGTTTTTCACCCTCGTCAACTTGATCCTGCATTTTAGCTGCTTCGGTTCCATCTTCTGGAGAAAATTTGAACACGCCAAGACGCTCAAACTCGGTCTCGCTTACAAACTTCTTTAGCATTTCGAAATCATGCTCATCCTCCCCGGGGTAGCCAACCATTAATGTCGTTCGAATGGCGATTTCAGGAATATTTTCTCTGAGTCGATAAATCAGTTTCCGAATCTCGCCCCCTGAAATTTGACGCCCCATTGCAGTCAGCATCTTATCAGAAATATGCTGGATTGGCAGATCAATATATCGGCACAGTTTTTCATGTTCATTATACAACTGAAAAATACAATCGTTCAAATGAACCGGATGGGCGTAAAGAATACGAATCCACTGAATCGGATCAAGTTTCGCCACATTATCAATTAAATTGCATAATAACTTTTTATTGCCCTGTCGCCAGCCGAAGTATGTTGTATCCTGCGCAACTAAAATAAGTTCCCGCACACCATTATCTGCCAATTCCCTGGCTTCACCTAACAAATCCTTCATCGGGCGATCCTGATAACTGCCTTTGATTTCAGGAATCGTGCAATAGCGACAGCGATTATCACAGCCTTCTGCTATTTTTAAATAGGCATAATGACCGGGAGTCTGAATAACCCTGCGTTGGGTTTGATTGAAACCGCTCAATGCTAATTGATGCGATATCTTTTTCCCAATCTTTGAAAAATCGTATTCATCAAAGAAACCATCAACTTCTGGAATCTCTTTCTGCAATTCATCAAGATAACGCTGTGGTAAACATCCTGTAACGTAAACTCGTTTCACGTTGCCAGTTATCTTTAATTGAACAGCTTCCAGTATAGTCTCGATTGCCTCCTCTCGAGCTGGTAGAATAAAGGCGCACGTGTTGATAATTACAACATCAGCCTGATCCGCATGATCGACCAATTGCACCTGGTTGTCAAAGAGCGACGCTAACAAATATTCCGAATCAACTATGTTTTTGGGGCAACCCAGTGTAATGATACAAATTTTCATTGAAATAACGCTTCCACAAATTCAACATGATCAAACGGTTGTAGATCATCAATTTTTTCGCCAACCCCGATAAACCTGACAGGCAGCCCCACTTCTTTGCTGATAGCAAGGACAATCCCGCCTTTGGCTGTTCCATCCAGTTTTGTCAATATGATGCCAGACACTCCGACTGCCTGGGTAAATTGCTTTGCCTGGCTCAATCCGTTCTGCCCGGTTGTAGCATCCAATACCAATAGCGTTTCATGCGGTGCATCGGGCATTAACTTGCCCAAAACACGTCGAATTTTCTTTAATTCTTCCATTAAATTGGATTTAGTGTGCAGCCTGCCCGCTGTATCGATAATTAACACATCCAGGTTTCGGCTGATTGCTGCCTGCAATGAATCGTAAGCAACTGATGCGGGATCAGCCCCGGGTTGATTTTTAATAATATCCACACTGGCGCGTTTCGCCCAGATGTCCAGTTGATCAGAAGCAGCAGCTCGAAACGTATCTGCTGCAGCGATTAAAACTTTTTTATTCTTATTCTTAAATTGTGCCGCCAGTTTCCCGATCGTTGTCGTTTTGCCAGTCCCATTCACACCAACGACCATAATGACAAAAGGAGAATGTTTTGATTCAAAATATGCTGCATTGACTTTCGACTGATTTTGTTGTCCATCGCTATTAAAAGCTCTCAACATTCCGCTTTTAAGGAATCGCATAATATTATCAGTTTTTTTAATTCCCAATTCGGTCGTTTTTTCTCGAACATCTTCGATTAAATTTAGCGCAACTTCAACTCCGATATCGCCGCTAATTAAAATTTCTTCTATTTCATCAAATAAATCTTCATTGATTTCCTTGTGAGCGCGAACACTGGCAGAAACCTTTCCAATGATCCCTTCTCGCGTCTTAAATAATTTTTGTTTTAGCTTCCCAATCATACATCCACCTCGCTCAATAAAAAATTGTTGTGCCATAAACTTTGAGAATTCGTGGCATCTTTTGATTTGTCAACTTCTCTAAAACCGTAATTGCCGAATTACCTATCCTGGACAATCCAGAACCAAAAAAGAATCTGCCCTCAGAATTGAAATCACTCAGAAAAAAATTCCTATTTTTTAATTCTGAGAGATTTTTTTTTGTGAGCTAAAAAATTTTTGCTCTTTAGGCAAGAATTGTTTTTTTAAGAAACTAATTATCACTCCTGCATTTCTAGCTCTTGATTTTTCACTTCTGTCGAATCAATCCCTGGCATAATTAAATAAGCCTTCATCGAAAGCTGTTTGGCTAAGTTATTTGCCAGTTCACGAATATTATCAACATTATTGACATTGGCACTTGCTGCGGCCAGCGCTTTGCCGGTTTCAACTTCAATAAGTCGAGCATCAGCTTCAATCGAAGTTTTTAACTGACTGATACTCCCCACGATGACTCCTTCTAAACCGGACAACTTTCCAACTTCTATGGCTGTTTCAGCATCAATTACACCCGTCTGGCTAAGAGATTGCTCTTTCAATATATTTTCTAATTGTACCCGTTCCATGACATTGTATCTATTTGCCTGGATCAAAGCGGTAATTAACATTTCAGTCAAAGTTTGTCCTAATTTCGTTTGCTCTGTTCGTGCATTGGCATCTTCAAACGGGAATGCCGCGATGAAAGGTTTATAATCGATTTCCTGGATAGGGATTTCTGCTGTTTCATCTTTAGGTAGAAGGTCTGTTCTAACACGAGCAGGCTGTTTCTCGTTCACATTATCCCTTAATTTTTCCAGAATATTTTTCGCACGCTGTCGATATTCCGGCTCTTTTAAAGAATCAATAGCTAATTTTAATTGCGATCGTGCTAAATCATGGTGTCCTTGTTGAAAATTTATCACACCAAGAACAAACAAAGCCCGGGGCGACTTTTTATTCAATTCAATCGCGATTCTTGCGTGTTTCGTTGCCTGTTGAAAATTATTTTCCTGGTAAAAAATCAGTGCTAAAAGCTCATGCGCTAAAACATTCTTCGGATTCAATCGAATTGCCTGATTCACTTGCGCCTTTGCGCGAACAATCTTATGTGATTGAAATGATTGAAATGCGGACCGGGTTAATTCATTAGAACGTTTGATACGCACCCCGACTTGGGACCAACTGGTATTTGGAATTATCACATAAGCAAAGATAATTGCAAATAAAACTATTAAATAAGCTCTTGGTCTCATCACACCTCCATTGGTTCATATTACAATGAAAAAATTTGCCCTATCTCAAAGAATTTATAGATGCTGTCATCCTGCGGATCAATTTAAAATTGAGATCTGCTCATGGAATACTCTTTTTATATTGAAAATAAAAATCACAATGTTAATTTAAAAACATCTTAACAATATCAGGAATTAGTTTTGGGTGCTGAACCAACGCTGTTTTAAAAATATTAACAATCGTCTGTTTTTCTGCCGGTTTTTTAGAAATCGAAGCGGCCGTTCGGTTCAGATCATCATCTGTCAGTTTATAAACCGCTTCTTTTAAGCGATATGCCCGACGATGACTACTCCCGTTTTCTTTATCCCATTCCTTTGTGTATTGCTCAAGCCTGTGTTCGCTGGTATCATTTTCTTTGATCGCCGCAGTAGCCACCCTCCCCGCAATCTCACTGGCAATAATGCTCTGAATAATTCCCCCACCGGTCATAGGATTCGCCTGGTGCGCGGCGTCGCCGATTAACATCAATCCGTCAGTAACTATTTTTTCCATAAACGGCGCGCAGGGTACGCCGCCAGCCACTGTGGTTAATATGGCAGCTTGTGGAAATTTTTTCTCGATAAATTCTTTCAA
>CBFDBN010000007.1:0-26858 GCA_965603055.1 uncultured bacterium
GGCTATGTCGATGTGAAGCTGCTAGCCCGAAAAATGTATATTTACACCCATGGGGAATATAGCCGTTTTTTATGCGCCGATGAGATGATCGATATTCGAGAAGACCTGGTTTGCTTTGATTTAAAGGGACTGGAAAACCATCCTGATTTGCAGGGGATTATTGCCATTATTATTACCGGTCTACTGTGGGAATTGATGGAACGTAACATCGATGACCAGAAGGTGATCTTTGCCGACGAGTTATGGAAGGTTTTGGATGACAATTCAACCATCGGGCACCTGGTGGTCGAGTTGTTCCGAACATCAAGAAAAATGGGGGCTGGCATTTTCGCTATATCCCAATCGATTGAAGATATCGAATCGGTCAGTTTCTCAACACCGATAAAGGATAATGCGCTCAATCATTTCATTCTGGCGCATAAGCCAAAACAGTTGGAATCTCTTGCTCGTGCCTTCGGATATAGTGAACATGAGCTGGCATTGATCGCCAGTCTGCGCCGTGGAGAATTCCTGCTGGATCGGGATGGACGAAAAACCGTCCTGAACATCGATACCAGCATGTACGATCATTACCTGTTTACCACCAATCGCCAGGAAAACACTGAGCTGGAAAAGAATTTGACAAAATATGAAGGGAATCTATTGAAAGCAATCGACAAACTGGCAAAGAAGAAAGAGCTGGAATATGAGGATCAGTTGATTCGGTGATTGGGTAATAAAGGTAACGGGGTAATTGTTTTTTGAATACATAAATTTTGGTACAATTGGGAAAGATTTAATAGAACGCGGATTTAACTGATCGAACTGATTCAAACGGATTAGTCGCTATTTTAAAAAATCCGTTTTAATCCGTCAAATCCGTTCGATCCGCGTTCTATTCATTTCTTTTTGTTTTAGAAAAGGATTTGGATATGGAGATTAAATTGTTGGTTAAGAGGAGATACATTTTAAACATTGGTACAATTATGTTTTTATTCACTATTTGTTTTAATAAAGCTCATGCCCAATTAATAGATCCCAATAATACCTTGATTTTGAACACGCTGCGGGAAATTGCTACTAAACATGCACTGACATTGGACGAACAGCGCATACAGACTGCCCGGCTGGTTCAGCAGATCAGGCAATTTTATGACACTTATTCATTGCTGAGAAACGATATTGAATTCAGCCAGAGCCTTTACCGGGATTTTAAAGCCATTGAGAATTTAGACCTGACAAATACTTACGCAGTTTCAAATTTTATTGTCAATGCCGATCGGTTTGATTACTGGTTTCCCAGCTTAACTGGCGACGTGAATATGGCAACCATGGATGTGGAGGCGTTAATTAACAACTCGAGAAGGCTAAAAGAGACTTATGAAAGTTTTTCCCTGTCTGTGAACGATGAAGAAGAACCCATCGATGCGGAACAACGCCGCCACAACGCGCTGGTGGGACAGCAGGCTTTTTCCCAGGCATTGTTTGAATACGCCCTGAAATGCCAGGTGCTGGCAAAAACCTATGATTCCCTGGCAGTGGAGTTGCATCGCCAAGTAAATAGCCAGGAAAATAATTTCACCGCTGCCGAACGAACACAACTGTTGCTGGAAGCGGTAAAATTGCGTGATCTTTCCAATTCGTATTATGAGAAATACCTGGAGCATAATCAAAAAGCCCACGAGAGTGAGTTGAATATGTATGATGAGAAGCTGAATTATTTGCGATCGAAAGTGAACTTTAAAACCCTGAAAAACCAGGTCAATAAAACATCGAAAATTAGGTATGGTTTTTTTGATATTATTCGAGCGCCGTTTGAGTGAAAAGTAGAATTTGTATTTTATTTTATAGTAAATCCCTACAAGGAGAAACGGAGGAAGCAGAGTATAAACGGAGTTTAATAACTGCAAAATAAGCCCTTAAAAAAATCTCCGTGAATCTCCGTTAACTCAGTTGCTCCTTGTAAGTTTTTTATAGACTTTGAATTTTCGAAACAGCAAATTGGCATAATTCCCGAAATTGGCGGCTTAATTTGTAGAGGCAACCATGTTAGAAGTTTTCTTCAGCTCCGTATTTTTCAACTCCGTTCATCAAATGGTGGAGTTGATTATTCGGATATGTATTTATATATTTACGCTTGGTGTAATTGTATATTTTATTACCATGTTATTTCGCCTGTCAACTGATACCGAAGGCAGGGATAATTTCTATCACCTGTTTCTCGTTGCTTTTGGCGCGATTGGATTGGCAACCTACCGCATCTGGTCCATCTGGCTGGGCAAGTTGTTTGTCCTGTTAGCCAGGGCGATTTTCGATCTGGAGGGCGGCAATATTATGACCGATTATTTGGGAGCCTTTTTCTCAAACCAGTCTGGTTCGGGATTGCGGATGTCGTTGCTCAATTTATTTAGCCTGGAAACGCTATCCTCGCTCTCCTATTTTCTGGTCATGGTTGTCTATGAAATTTTTGTGATCATTCAGGTCATTGTGCAGATATTTTTCTACCTGATTGGTCCGCTGGCGATTGTTATTTCGCTGTTTCCCAATTTTCGTGACACGTTTCGCACCTGGATTTCCAATTTTTGCGCAGTGAATTTCTGGTCGGTGTTAATTGCGATTCTGTTTCGACTGGTTAGAACACTTACAGACTCTCCGGCTTTTCAACAATCGTTAGCTGTAGGTGATAAAACGGTATTATGGGAATCCTTTATCCTGGGAGTTATTATTTGTGTAATTATTGTTTTGATTCCCAAATTATCTTTATCAATATTTCGAGGTGGAACTTCTGCTGCCGATGTGGGAACTTATGGGACAGGAATCACTGCCGGGGTTGTCATATCCACTGTATGGAAACGTTTGAAAATGGTCAGTTTTACGGCTAGCCAACAGCTTGCCACTCGCACTGGTTCTGGAGTGATAACTGGCGCCCAGGCGTTAGCTAAAAGTCCGACAGCAAACTCAACTGAAACGGCATTGAGATCGCTGACCGATGGCGGAGAGGGAAGTCCGGCACTTTGGCCCCACCAGGGATCGACAGTTGCCAGTGGGGGGAATGATTAGGCGCTTATGCACTAACTAAGACGATTTTGTTGTCGATGTTGATCTTTTATAAAATTTTAATTGTGAATTGTTAATTGATAATTGTCAATTCTCAATTAACAATTGACAATTGAGATAATATCTGAACGAAAATTATTGAATTAGATTTAAAGCAACAGGGGTATTATTAAGGAAAAAACAATGGCAGAAAGAACAAAATATTATGAGATTTATGGTGCGTTGGTAAAGAACAAGATATTTTTACAGCGATTGGTTATTGGTATGCTAATCGTGAATGTTATCCTCATCATTTTATGTTACATCGGATTTACCCGGCCAGCGCAGACTTATGTTATAAAAGATGGGTATGCTTTTACCGCCCAGGCTTACCAGGATGATCGTTCTGTTTTTGAAGTGAAACGGTTTTGCTACGAGTTCGCCAAAAATCTATTGGAGTTTAATAAGGAGACATTTAATAACCATATTAAAATCGCTTTACAAATGTGCTCTGAAGAACTTGAATATGTGATGTATCAAACAATCAAAGACTCTGAAATCCCTAAACTTGTGCAGGGTACCAACGGAACTATTAAATTTGAAATTAGTGAAATATTAGTAAAACAGGGTGATCCGTTCAAAGCCAGGGTTAACGGGAAACAGGTTTTTCCCGGTCAGTCGCCCCTGCCTATTATTTTTGATCTCGATATCAATGTGGTTGCCCGATCTGAAAATAATCCGTTTGGACTCAGAATTATTAATTTTAAACAGAGTTAAGTTTGAAAAAACATATATTTAGTTTTATCGTTTTTGCAATTGGGATTTCTTTGGTTGCTGGCGTATTTGCCCAATCCAACCAGGTTGTACGAGTCGCACCCGATTTTGCCACCGTCATCGTATGTCCAATCGCACCTGATCTCGTCACCGTGGGAAACGTGGATGCTTTTTCGGTGCAAACCGCCGGGAATTACGTATTGATCAAACCTTTGACAAATAAGGGCACAACCAATATGTTTATCAAGGCAGGTGCTGAATCGTTTAACCTGTTGATCCAGGTATCCGATACACCAGACCTTGAAGTTAGACTGGTTTCGAAACAGAACCCTTTACAGGATTTCTTCCCGGATGACCAATCAACCGGGGATGAACGCAAAAAATATGATAGTGAATCGTTAAGAAAACGCGCAACAGAAGCACGACGGCAATCACTCTCCAGTCTCAATCCCAAAGCACTGGGATTATTGGCGAATCTTTTTAGATCAACCAATCGCTATACGTACAGCGTGACTAACTCAAAGGTTATTTTTGCGGTTGATCACATGAAGCAGATTAAGGATAAACTTTTTCTCATCTGTACCGTGATCAATAACTCCAATATTCCCTACGATGTCGGCTATGTCCGTTTTCAGATGATCGATTATCAACGGAGCTACTTGTTTTGGAATAAAAAGCTGAAAGAGAATGAAGTAGAACCGATAAACGAATATTATAACGCTACGATCAAGCCTCATTCATTTGGGCGGGTATTGTTTGTTTTTGAAAAGGAGGGCTACTCAAGTCGAAGCACTTTGAACATCAAGTGTATTGAGGAGAATGGACGACGTGACCTGGTGCTTGAAGTGCCAGGTTCTATGATCGAGTGATATTTTTTGTAGAGTGTGGGGTGTTGGGCGAAGGGAGTAGGGTGTCGCGTGTAGCAGATTTTTGCACTTTGCGCTATCATATTACAATTGAAACCTTTGTTTTTTTGCAAAAAAATCTTCAAACCCAGAGCCACTAAGAAATCACAAAAGACACAAAGAAAGATTAAAATTATCATTATTTTTTATCTTCGTGATCTTAGTGTTCGCTTCGTGACTTTGTGTTGAGTTTTCTTTTTGCAGCTTGCTGCGCTGGGTGCCATACCCCAAGCGAGTTATCGAAAAAATTAAGAACATAAGAGAAGAGAGTGGATGTGATGAACATGGGAAGATTTTCAGAACTATTGGAACGTTTGAGAATTACCAGGCTGCCTAAAATCAAGCAAATTATTATTGGTTCAGTGGCTTTTATAAGTATTATTTTAATCATTGTGATTATCTCAAGCAATGGGAATGCAAAAAAAACACCATACACCAAAGTTTCAATATTACCCTCGGAGGCAAAGCCGAAAAAAGAGCTGGATTATGAATTTATAAAATTTGACACTATTAAAATTCCTAATTTTGCGCCATCAGAACAACCAGTAGTAGCCCCGCATCGGACGATCGAGCCGGTTGTATTTACTGAAAATACCAGCTCGCCCAAAATTGAAACCGGGACGATCAAAAAAACCGTTACCGTTAAACCATCAAAGATTGAGCCGGCACTGACCGATAACACGATTCCGTATAAGCCAAGAACAGCAAGCAATAATCCAAATATGATTGTGACCAACAATTTTTCGGAAGGTACTGTACAAAGTGGTGACACGCCCTCCACATACACGGGCAGGCAAGCAGCACTGCTAAAGTTCGTATTGCCAAATCGGACGCCAGTAGCAAACGGGAGTCTTGTCGAAGCCCGACTTTTAAGAGATTCTAAATGGGGAAATATTTACCTTCCCAAACGAACCAAAATAATTGGTGTTGCATCGTTAATGAATCGGCGGGTTAACATTGACTTTCAAGAAATTTATATCAGCAATAACAGCCGATCGTGCCGGGGAAGAGCTTATGATTTGAAACAATTGCAAGGATTGCCCTATTCGCCGGTCAACTCCGAAGCCAAACGGGTTCTTTTGGAAGAGCTTCGTGATGCAGTTGCTGGCGTGCCAGTATTGGGACGAGTTGCCAATCGGGCAACTTATTCTGCTAATTATTATGATCAAGATGTATCTGTGTTGGATGAAGGGGCGGAGTTTTATATTTTGATCGAATCGATTCATTAATCAGTAATCAGTATTCAGTAATCAATATATCAGTAATAAGGTCAACTACCCATTATTTCAGTAGCATAATTTATTTAATTAAGTGATTGAGTTTTGAAATACTATGAAAACCACAATTTCCATTTTTCTGAGTATTATAATTTTTGTTATTCTCATCATTTCGTGTGAGAAACATAAAGATCCATTTTCAGCGTTGAACAAAAAACCAACCATTGAAGTGTTTTCTTTCGATGATGATTCTTTGAAATACAATAAAGATGAGCCATTCAAAATAAAATTGAAATACGACGATGATGAGGATCAAAAGTTAACAGCGACTTTTAAGTTTATCGCCGGTGATGGAGATATATTTCATTCAGATTTTTCAGAGATGAGTAAAGATGAAAACTCCATTACCTTTGATGCTCCCAGTAGCTTTGACAGCAGGTTAAATTTCATCCCAGATACAACAGGGAAAATTGAGATTGAACTGGAGCTTTCTGACAAAGTAAAACAGATGACTCAGAAAACAGCAACTTTTTTCTTTAGCAATCTGAAACCAGTTGCCAGTTTTACGTACCGTTTATTAACCAGCGTAAGTCCTTATGAATTAGAAGTGGATGCGAAAGAAAGCCACGATCCTGATCACGGAACGATTGAATATTATTACTGGCTGTTTGGCGATGGGTCACCTGAATTGCGAACCAAGGCAAATACATATCGTTACAAATATCAGCAGGCTGGAACTTACACGGTAAGATTAAAGGTAATCGATAATGACGGTGGAATTGATAGCACTACTAAAGTCGTGCCCACCAATAACCAGCCACCGCTGGCTATTTTACAGGTCGAGCCTAAATCTGGTGAAGCGCCGTTGACTATAAATTATACTGCCACAAACAGTATCGACCCGGATGGGCAGGTGGTTACCTATCGCATTGATTTTGACGATGGCAGCAGCTCGTTGGATAGCGCTGGTACCCATATCTATAATACTGACAAAAACTATCGCGTCAGGTTGAGCATTCAGGATAATTTGGGACAAACCGACTCGACCGGGCTGACTATCAGAGTCGCCACCCCACCAGTCGCAATTTTAAAAGTCAGCCCGAAAGAGGGACCCTTTCCTCTTGATTGTATTATTGATGGCGTTGATTCGTATGATCCCCAGGGAGGTAAATTAGAGCATGATATTTATATTAATGGAAATTTAAGATATGATAATGTCGATAGTGTCGTTCATGCTTTCGATGCCCCGGAAACTTATTTTGTCCGGCTGGTAGTGACGAGTAAGCGAAATGGACTTACGGATGAAAAGCAACAGTCGGTTGTGGTCAAAAATTTGAATCCAAATGCTGATTTTACCTGGACGCCACAAACTCCCCAGCATCTTACACCGGTTACTTATACTTCCACCAGCACGGATTCAAATTTAACTGATGATATCAGCTATTACAAATGGACTTTTCCACCACTTGGAACTGTAATAGAGGGAGAAAATAAGAATATTGTCACCCAGTCATTTGACGCCGGTGTTGATACTTATAAAGTGAAACTAGAAGTGTGGGACAAGTACAAGGGATCTAAGTTTGAAGGATATGATTCAATAGTCAAGATAATTCCGAAAAATCGGTAATCAGGTGATTAGGTAATTGGGTAATAAGGTAGTTAGTTAAATAGTTAATCAGGTAATTAGTACATTGAAAATAAAATGTTTGGCAGAAGTCTTGAAATATAAAAACGATATGAAATTTTTTTCTCTTTTTTGGGTGATATTATTTACATTTTTTGCCACTGACTCGATTCTGGCGCAGGAACCGTATTATTTTCATACGATTCATTCTCACGGACTTTCTTTTGTAGGGGGGAGAACAGCAAGAATTAATTATATGTATCAGATGAGTCGTATTCGTCAGCTCAAGGTGTCTGGTACTTATATTTATGATGCTTATGACCAGGGAAAGAACCAAATCAAAGCCAATACTTACATGATAAATCTTTTGTTTCAATATAACCTCATCAATGCCAACCAGTTTTTCATAAACCTTTCATTTGGTGGGGGAGGTTATAACCTGATTGCGAAAGATCGTCTGAACATCAAACATAAAGAGTGGAGATTTAATTTCGTGGGGGGAATTCAGGCTGAGCTATACGTGGTGAAAAATGTTCTTGCGCTTACGGTTGACTATGACATCGTTTATATGCCGTGGAGCAAAATATATGAGTTTATGCACATTCCCTCTGCCGGGCTGACGTTCTTCTTTTTTTAGATGGATTATACTTCATCTTGCTCACCATCGGTTTGTTGATATTTTTCGATCCACTTTTCAACAATATCGGCTAAAGTTCTTCCCAATTTATGACCACTGCCGTGAATGGGGCGAAACTCCTCAGCTAATTCGGTGTACCCCTTTCGATCCAGCCATATAGAAAATAGGTCGTTATCAGAAAAATATTGGATCTTTTGGGGATCTATAGTTCGCAGTGTGTGTAAAAGTTCATTTAAATTTGATATCTTTATTCCATCGATAACTAATGGGGTGTATTCCATTCTCATAATTTCTCTAACGATATTTCGTTTGAGTGTGGAGACGAGCCGTTGTCCCCTTTCTCGTTTGGGACGCAATTTATCTCCAATTTCCCGAAAGCCATGCATATATAACCAGGTTGAAAAGAAATCTTTTTCTCCATAACTTTCTAATAGTGATCTTAATTCGGGATCTGTTTCAGCTTTCACCAAAACATCGTACAATTGATGAATGTTTTTCACCGGTATGTATATATTTCTTTTTTTGCTTTGAATAATAAAATTACCCATGCCGGTAAAATTATGGATATAATTTTTCAAGATATCGAGGCTGCCAATATCCCCTTTGGGCATAATAAAGGCAAAATCTTTCAGATCATCACCTTCTTTTGCCTTTGAAGCAATGATAATTGGAATCCGGGGATAATATCTCTTAATGAGATTACAAAGCTCTTTCCCAGCATCGCTGTTTAAATTATCCCCCTTGGGGAAAAAGAAATCAGTTATCACACAGACGACATCGTCGCCGTGACCCTGCCAACGATAATTTTTACTATCAATTTCAGTTTCGTTTATCACACCAAACAGAAACTTGAGCGTCTCTTCATAAGTACGAGTGAGCATCACATCGGCGCGTTGTCCGATAATGTCGTATAAAACTGGCAAAAATTGAGAAAACCATCTTGGCTCATCATCGACTATCAGAAAAATAAAGCGACGGGCTTCTGAGTATTTTTCGATATTCAGTTTATCTTCTGCATATCTGACAACTGAAGGGAGAATATTTTCCGGGGCAAGTTCAGATTTATTGATGGCAAAGACAAAATCAGCTTTTGAGGTGTACGGAAAACTATCCCCGGCAATCGAAGGAGGTGAACAATGAATCGACTGGTTGGAGGAAAGGAGAACCAATACGGCATCGCTATTATTCTGCTTTATTTTTGTTGCATTTATGATGTTCATCCCAACGTCATCAAACATCAAGACCGATGGCTGTTCTGATTTATAATTCGATGCTGATATTGGATCCCTGAGAATCTCAACCTGTACCCACGGCATGTTTTCTTTAAGTATCTCACTTGCCTTACGGACTTGCTCATCGGCTGAGAAAATAACCGCTCTGGCAATTTTTACCGGGTTAATAATTCTGGGTATGAATTTAAATTCCCTTTTTTTATTCGGATCTAAATTAAATTTTGTCGTTTGCATCGCAGTCGTTAATCAATATTACAAATTAATTTTTCAATCATATTCTTGAAATTATGAATCAGACACTGATAATACACTGCTGATTGACTGAATCGGCATAAATAGTGACCGGTTTGGGAAATGTCAGCACATATATGGCTTCATCATTATTTGAACCAGCAAAAAACCATGGATCAATTTGATCTGTGGTTGGGGCAATGAAGCCATAGATTATATTGTTGCTCACTAAATTGGTCAGGAAATGTGTGCCCTGGGTGCCATACATTCGGGTTTGCAATCGCCTTTGCTGTTCGTCATGTCCCCCATGGATCATGTACAGAAAATGGCTGCCATAAATTCCCCCGGTTAAATCCTCTGATTCGGGTAAAGGTTCAGGGCGACCGGTAATATCGACGCCATACTCAAATAATCCCACGGCTCCATCAACGTCGCGATATTCAACCTGTATGCCCCAATCTCGATTGTTACTTCCCAATCGACCTGGCGCGAGGATGATGTAATTCTCATTCTGTTCTTTCATGTCCTTATTAATTTCATCAAGCTTTTTTAAAACTTGATTATGCATTTCTTTGGTATAAATGAATGGCGAAATGACAACTGCATATTTAATGCCCTGTTTAATCCCATGTCCCTGTAAGTTATTTATCGATAGGTAGCAATTTTCTTTTAGTTCAGGAATTTCAACCTTTTCAAACTTGATTTCAGGTAACTGGGTAAGTTGGACGACATGGAATTGACCGACTCCTTGATTGTTTTTATCCCTGACAATATTAAACGCAAATTCGATCTGAAAATGAGCTGATATTTTCGCCGAAATGGTTTCCATAATTTCGATTAGTCCACTCCGAAAACCGAATTTATCGTCCTGGATCAATGTTTCAAGCGTAATGCAATTCTTACTCATTCCTAAAAATTGTGCATATTGACTGTCAGCAAATCTGACGTGCAACTTTTTCATGGTTTCTAATTCTTCGCCTTTCAGCCCTTTGTTTTTTGAGATATCGATGGCATAAAAATACATCTGTCCCTCACCTAAAAATCTCAACGGGATCGGCTGATGAATGGTCGCCATTGATATCACCGGGAAATCATCCAAAACTGTAGCATAACCATGTCCAAACGCTACTCGGGCGAAACCATGGTTGGGATTTTGTGATTTTAAAGCGTAAGGGAAGAATGAGTTGGCAACGCCAGAAACCAATGGATAATAAATTGTGCCGGCATCGGTTTTATCACAGATTCCAGTAATGGGATTGATGACAATTGCCATTTTTTCCTGGCTATCGGGTGGCTCTTTCTGAATAAAGTCTTTATAAATAAAATAAATCGCCTGGGTCAATTGTTCAAATCGAACCGAAAAATCAGGATGATTGTTGGGCAACATGAAGGAAGTATTTTCACCGGCATGAACCGAACCCAGCCCTCCGGGTGATACCCAGGCTTCATTTGTGGCTGATGAACGCACACTGATCGGGATATTTCCAATCTTTTCAAGAATCGTCTTGATTGCTGTTAATTCCTCATCGGTGAATTTTTCATCATTTTCCAAAAATCGATCATAAAAATTGGTCGTCAACACCCGGGTGCGCAATTTATGGGCTTTGGGAATGCTGCATTCATTAATTTTGACCAGTCCATCCCCTTTGCCGCCCAATGATCCCTTGCCATAAATTTTGACATCTCCAACTTTTTCAACGATGGTTACGCTCATCAATCCGACCTTAATAAAACTGAAAGAAGCAGGGAAGATTGGAGTTTTGGAGCAATTGATTAATGAAAAACTTCCCAGCTTCCGCTAAATTATTAAGCCAATTTCCAGGCTCATGACTATTTTGGAGATTCCTTTTTTCCTGATTTCTATTATAGATAAAATATAAATAATTTAAAAAAATAGCAAGTGGTTTTTCTTACCAGGGAGCCGATTGAAGAGTTATGGTAACTATTTAGCTTAATATTTTGACAAAACAAACTTCCTTCGACAGATCATATCAATTATCATCCGCCGAGACGGAGATGCGCCTGGCGCATTGATCCGCTGGGGAGGATTAACGAATTAACTTTTTTAAAATTCTGTTTGTGCTTAATCTGTTGACTTCAAATATCCAACTGCTTTGTCAAGATCAGCATTCATAACAATACTTAATATCTGACCATCAGCCACTGTTGGGATATCGATCACATGAATCGTATTCGACAGGCTTGAATATTCTGGTATTAAATTTGGTAAAATATTATGGGAATTCATTAGAAATTTTTCGTTAAATACAATCCCATCATCATCAGGATAAAGTGGTATATAGCGTATTGACGATTCGACCAAATCCTGAAAGAAATGGGTTCCAAAGGAAAGATCGGGGAGATAATTTCCTTTTTTTCGTGCAATTTCAATTAACACAGCGGTATTGTTGATGTCAGAATAGGTTACATTAACCCCCAGTTTGATGTCGCCACGGCTTCCCCAGCGTCCCGGTCCCATTAATATAAATTTTCGTTTGGGCAATATTTTATTCAATTTACCCACTGCACGACCCACTTGTGTGAGATCATTCATGCTGCTCAATTGATTATAAGCTTCTGGATCGATATAAACGATGTGGGTAATATCGGGAACTTTTCCATTAGAAATATGTCGCTTGGCAGAAAAAATTATTTTATCTAATGGAATATCTTTTGGTATCTTAGTTGGCGAGGTATCTTCAGAGTAAGCCTGCGGACGGCACTGTAATAAATAAAAATGCTTACCATCGGAAGCGAATTCGATATCAACTGGCATGTTGAATTTTTCTTGAAGAAACAGCAATAGATTTCTTACCTGACTTACATAAGGGGTAGATGTAAATAATCCATCCAGGGTGACAATCAGGTTGTCTTTTTCAAAATCGATTCCTAAACCAAATGGTTTCTTAATATGATCATTATCATAAATGGATACGATATTGTTGATCCCTGGATATTCGTGTCCAAACTTTTTTAACAAATCAGTAATACAGATTGTTTCAAATGTATTAGATTTTAAATTGATTACATCGATATTTTTGGGCGAATAACGAACGATTTCATCGATGCTAACATTAACTCTTAAATTTGGCTGTCCCGGGGCAATTAGAATTGGATAATCATCACTTACCCGGTCAACGGCACGCGTACCAAGACCGGGAACGACTCGTATCAATCCATCCTCGCGTCGAATTCGTTCTGACCAACAAAATTCATTTTTGCTAAAAGCAACGCCAGCAAATGATGGCAAAAAATAGTCTCCAACTTTAGTGCCAACAACTTCCTGAATCATAATGCCCATTTCTTCGTGAAAGTCAAGCAATCCTTTTTCGGAGCGGTATTCAATCGGGTCTGGGCTGAAGGTTGATGCATAAACTTCAGCGATAGCATCTATTAAAGCATCCATTCGTTCCCGTTTTGAATTCTGATTAGCCAGAAACAAGCTTTTATATTTCCCTGAAAAAGCGGCTCCCACCCGGTCTTCCAGCAGGCTTGAGCTTCTTACGATTAGCGGATGGTTTCCAAAATCATCGAGCGCAATGGAAAGCGCCTGCGTAATCTCCGGCGGGAAATAGGAATGCTTAAAAATCTGCACAATATTTGGATATTCCTGGCGGACCTGCTCAATATTTTTGTATTTTTGATTGAATACATCTTCGAGACTATTGAAGCGAATAAATTTATGTATATTATCCGAGGTAATGTACCAGGTTTTAGGGAATTTGATATTTTTTAAAAATTTTTGTTCATCAGCATATTTTTTTATTATCTGGGAAGCCAAAAATATACCAGCACTTTTACCGCCCAACTTTCCATGGCTCTTTGAAGTATAGATAATGCGATTGAGCAAATTGTAAAAATCTTTTATCTCGATAAAATTTTTGGCGATGACGATAAACTGAAGTTGTTCTGTAAAGAAACGTCGAATCAAAGAAACCTTTATACCTTTTTCAGTGGCAGGAGTCAGCTCGATTCCGTCGGGATTGGTATGGAAGAATCGCTCCAGGGCATCGGAAATTTCGGCAAGAGAGCTGTCAAAACTTTCAAGAACATTAACCAGGAAGCTTGATTTATCATCTTTAATCCAGTTTTGAATGCCGGTTAAAATTTCTTTGACAGTTAAATGATCAGCAGCAATTTTAAAAATTTCATTGCTCAATTCAACAAAATCAGGAGCTCCTTCTTTTTGAAGCGGTCGATTGGGATCCGATTCTGCCTCATCCTTTTCATTTTTATAACTTAAACCGATATTTTGTAATAGCAATTCGGCATCTTTAATCCCATTCCAGCAAAGGTAGTTTAGCATTTTTCGAGAAATGCTTTTGTAAAGATTTTTATCAGTGCTATTCAGCACTTCCAGAATAATTTTCCATTTATCTTTTTCTGTTGTATCAAATTTTTGTTTTAATAATTCCCATTCGCCATGTGTCTGTTTAAGATATTTAAATACAATAAAATGTCCAAGTCTGACTGCTATGGTATCCAGCAACTTATGTTCTTCTTTTAAGAAAGGGCTTCCTTTTTCAAACGGCACTTTTTCTGTGTAGCAAACTTCAATTTTTCCGCTGACTTTGTCCTGAATAATGATATCCGCTGTTTGCATCCAGGCTGTTTCTTTGAAATAAGGTGATTCTGCCTTCATATCATCAAATACAATTCTTACCTGGCATACATCAGTGTATTGCCAGCCCAAAGGGATTAGATCGACAATTTCATGCAAAATGCTTTCAAGTGAAGTTTCAGGATTGCTGAGCAGCTCTTCGATTTTATATAAGCAGTTAAGCTCCTTTGCTCGCTCCTGCAAATTATCAATAATCGTTTTAATTGGTTTGGTAGTATTATTCATTGTTTGTTATCCATATTTCAGAAAAATGGGAGTACCAAGTGACCGTCACTTCCAAAGTGACGGCCACTTTTCCATTCACTAACAAATTATAACCAACCACGATCTTTACACGCCTGGACAACACGATTCACCGCGATAACATAAGCTGCATCCCGCATGTAAAGTTTTCGCTTTGAGGCAAGCTCACTCACGGCTTTAAACGCCGACGTCATTTTAATATCCAATCGATCCAGAACCTCGGCTTTCTCCCAGAAGTAATTCATATTACACTGGACCTGTTCAAAATAGCTGCAAACCACGCCACCGGCATTTGCCAGAAAATCAGGGATAACGAAAATTTTACGTTGTTTGAGAGCTTCATCGGCTTCGGGTGTTGTTGGACCGTTGGCGCCCTCGGCAATTATTTTTACGGATTTGGCAATCTTGTCCACATTTTCGCTTGATACTTGATGCTCCAATGCTGCCGGAATCAGGACATCCACTTCCTGTTCGATCCAGGCTTCACCATCAAGTACTTCGTAGCCCAGATCTCTTGCTTTGCCCTTATCAATGCCGCCAAATTGATCTGTTATTTTTAGCAATACTTCTAAATCAATGCCATCTTTTTTCTTAAAACTATACGATGTTTGATCTTTTTGATCCCAACAGGAAACACAGATCACTTTACCGCCGTATTGCTGAAAAAGTTGAATAGCAAATTGAGCCACGTTCCCAAAACCCTGAACACTGGCTGTTGTATTCTCTGGTTTGATGCCCAATTCCTTCAATGCTTCCCGAATCGTATAAACTACACCGTACCCAGTCGCTTCTTTTCTGCCCAGAGAGCCGCCCATACCAACCGGCTTTCCGGTAATGAAACCAGGATATCTTTCGCCATTTATCGCCTCAAATTCATCTAACATCCATAACATGTGCTGTGCATTGGTCATTACATCCGGAGCAGGCACGTCAATCAATGGTCCAACATCTTTGGCGACCTGGCGTACCCAGCCGCGACAAATCTGCTCCTGTTCTCTCAAGCTTAAATTATGCGGATCGCAAATCACGCCTCCTTTGCTACCGCCTAAAGGAATATCTACGACACTGCATTTCCAGGTCATCCACATGGAGAGCGCGCGAACAGTATCCACCGTCTCCTGCGGGTGAAATCGGATGCCGCCTTTGCCAGGCCCCCTTGCATCATTGTGTTGCACCCGAAAGCCTCGAAATACTTTTACCGCGCCATTGTCCAATCTCACCGGAATACTAAAATGGTATTCCCGCATAGGATCGCGCAATAAGTCCCTTGTTGCCGGGTCAAGTTCAAGAATATCGGCAACCTGGTCATACTGTGCCTGTGCCATCGCA
Organism: uncultured bacterium; assembly: GCA_965603055.1. Taxonomy (GTDB): domain Bacteria; phylum Zhuqueibacterota; class Zhuqueibacteria; order Thermofontimicrobiales; family Thermofontimicrobiaceae; genus CBFDBN01. The sequence goes on from CBFDBN010000007.1 coordinate 15,829, forward strand.
AACAGATTGAATGATTTTTGGTTCATTTAACTACCCTTTCATTTAAAAAAGTAATTCATATTAATACACTAAAAAATAACATGTTAGATCTTCATTTGCACACATCATTGTTTTAACAGTCACAATCATTTTATTAAAGGGCACTATATTTAATATAGTAAAAAATCAGAAATATTCAAATAATTTTTAATTAAAGCTATTTAAGATGAAAAAAACGCCCCAACGAAATTGGAGCGAAAGTAAATATTCAAATATGTTAAATCAAAATTAACTCTCCAATATCTTCTCTACCTCTTCCTTATCCACATCCATCACATAGGTAATACCACTAATATCAGCCACTTCTTTGGTCAAGGAAGCGATATCGTCTCGTTCAATATGATCCAGGGTGAATTTTCGGTTCCCTGTCATCAACTGACGCAAACCCTGTGCCAATCGCTCAAAGTAGGTGTATAAACCAAGTGCGCCGGTGGGAATTTCTTTGAATGTATCCGCGCCATATTCTTGTTTAAGATCAGCAGCCGTGACAAAAATCTCCTCGACTGAATTGCCAAATCGCTCGACGTAAACCGGTATCTCGCCGTCATTGATGGTTCTTCCGATGGTCTTGCCGACCATTGCCGCGGCTAAAGGACCTCGTGCCATACCGAGTAATTTTACATAAGGCGCCCCCAGGGCTAATCCTTTGTACATCTGATCTTCGAATGTGAAACCGCTGGCAACGGCGATGGCAGGAACAAATTCACCTTTCTTTGCCAGGCGATCGACATATTCGTAGAGTAACGAATGCAATTCGACTGCCGGAATACCCCACTCATTCATCATGCGCCAGGGACTCATTCCGGTACCGCCGCCAGCCGCATCAACAGTTAGTAAGTCACATTTTGCTTTTGAAGCATATTTCACGGCTCGGGCTAAATCCGCCGGACGATACGCACCAGTTTTCAAGAACACGTATTTTGCTCCAGCATCACGAAGTTCCTGTGCCCGTTCCATGAATCCTTCTTCAGTGACCATGCCGATTCGGGAATGTCGCTCAAATTCTTTGAACGCGCCAGCTTCGAATGCTTTGACCACATTTTCGTCAAGCGGATCGGGCAGCACAACGTAGCCTCGTTTTCTCAACAATTGGGCTTTCACTAAATTTGTTATTTTCACTTCACCGCCGATGTCTTTGGCGCCCTGCCCCCACTTCATCTCAACGGCTTCAACACCCAATTCACGGATACCGTATTCCTGGGCACCCAACCGGGTATCCTCAACATTTGCCTGAAGGACGATAACACCGTAGCCATCGCGCTGCCATTTCTGGTACATTTTGACCCGGCGATCCAGTTCCGGCGCCTTTTTGACTTTACCATTTACGATTTCAGATTCAACATCCATTCCCACCACATTCTCACCGATGGTCAGACCAGTTCCCGCAAGAGCGGAACCAATGGCGAGCCCTTCCCAGTTATTGAGCGCCACATTGGTTGATCCCAAACCAGGAATCATGATTGGCAATTTGAATTTCAATCCATTAATGTGTTGCTCTAATTTTACATTGGGAAAGATGGCTTTGTCGCTATCGGCTTCAATACCATGAGCGCCGACAGCCGTTCCCAATATGGTGAAATGAGAATAATCGACCGGGTATTCCTTCTCCGAAGCCGTGGTGATAATTCCAAAAGGCTGTGGGTAAATAACTTCATGCCCACGATAGGCAGATTTACCGATTTCGCACATCCCGATACAGCCATCAACACAGGTAACACACATCCCGCTCGGCGGGACAATCGAATCTTCAGTTCTGTTTTTCGTCAACGTCGCTGCAGAACGATTCACTTTGGTTAATGAAGGCATTGCAACTCTCCTTAATTTATTAAAATTCTTATAATATTTTTTTACCAGTCACTTTTACTTTTCACTATTTTCTTATCACTCAATATCAACTACTCTTTCCTTTTTCGGAACGCGATCGCTGGCTTGCTCACAAACGACGCACGGATCCATATAACACATTTGATCATCAAAATAGTCAATACAAGGTGGCTCGAGATTGGCGCAGGCGTTACAAATTACACCAGTTTCTTTTACATTAGGTCCCGGACAGCGTAATTGACAGGCTGGACAAATGTAAATACATCCACCGCACAGGCGACATTCTTCTGATTTGATATCAAAAGGCGTGGTGATATGCCGCTTCTCGCCTCTGCCCACAAAACCGATGGCTTTTCCCATCATCTGTTCCGCGCACATACGAACGCAAAGCCCGCAATTGATACAATCCTCATATTCCTGGTTGAATCGAACCTGGCGAACGCCATGTTTTGAGGCTAAATCCTGAATCACTTTTGAAGTGGGGCAGGTAGCCAGGTATAATTCGATTATCATTTTTCTTGCCTTCAACACCCGCTCCGAATGTGTGTACACTTTTAAACCCTCGGTCGCTGGATAAGTGCAAGAAGTAACCAGTTTCGTATTGGGACGTTCTCCAATCTCGACCACACAGAGACGACACGCGCCGTAAGGGCTTAGCCCTTCATTATAACAGAGCGTGGGAATATTGATTCCTAAAAAATTTGCTGCTTCCAGTAATGTTGTCCCCGGTTCTACCTGAACATATATGCCGTTGATTCTTAGCTCGATCATAACATTCTTTCCTTTATTCTGTTCAGAGTAATTATTATTGACTGAATAGTTAACACTACTTAGTCATATTTAATCTAAACATCCCCCCTTGCCCCCCTTCAAAGGCGGGAATTCAGGAAAGTCCCATTTTAAAGGAGAGAATTACTGGGAAGTCCCCCTTTGAAGGGGGATTTAGGGGGATGTTAATTGGTTATATAAAATTTATGTCTATTATTTTTCCTCAGCTAAATAAACTTCCATATCACATCGCAGGCACCGTGTTGCTTCTTTTATCGCCATTTCTTCGGTATAAACCTGCTCCACTTCATCGAAGCTTTTTACTCGTTTTTCTAACGGTATTCGCTTTGGTTTTATAATATTGTATTCCACGGGTTCATCATCGAGGTCGAACGGTATGTCCGCTGGCTTGTGAATGTTCCAGGGGTAGGTTTTGCCGTTTTCCCCGGAAAGGAATTGATCAATCGACTCGGCAATTTTCTGACCCGCGCCCACGGCTTTGATGACGGTTGCCGGACCAGTCGCCACATCTCCGCCAGCAAAAACATTTGCTATGCTGGTCTGACCATTCTTATTTACTTTGATCGTTCCATTCTGCCAGATTTCAACTTCCAGCCCAGCAAACAATTCTTTCACATCAGCGAATTCTCCGATCGCTGGGATAACAATATCAACGTTAAATGTATATTCAGAACCCTCTCTTGGGACTGGCTTACGACGCCCATCCTTGCCAAAAATATCCAGATCCATTCGGATACATTGAATCGCCTTGACTTTTCCTTTTTCACCCAGAATCCGAACCGGTGCGGACAATGCTTCCAGCTTGATTCCTTCTTCAAGGCTATCTTCTATTTCATCGCGAAACGCCGGCATTTCATCTCGCGTCCTTCGATACACAATCGTTACTTCTTTAGCGCCGAGTCTCACACAGGTTCGAGCTGAGTCTATTGCGGTATTTCCACCGCCAATGATCGCAACTCGTTTTCCCTCGACAAAAGTTGGCTCACCAAGCTTTACATCTCGCAGAAAATCGACACCCTGAAATACGCCAAGCAAATCTTCACCCTCGACACCCAGAGAGCGATCACCGTACATACCAACTGCCACAAAAAAGGCAGCAAAGCCATCATTCATCAGGTTTTTAAATGGAATATCAACACCGATTTTGGTATTCAGTTTGATTTCAACGCCGAGATCTTCGATAGCTTTTATCTCTCTCTGGAGCACATCTTTTGGCAATCGGCTGGAAGGAATTGTCTCTGCCAGCATACCTCCAGCTACTTCATGGGCTTCAAAAACAGTGACCGGGTAACCCAGCCGTGCCAAAAAGTATGCCGCGCTTAAGCCAGCCGGTCCGCCACCAATGACGCCAATTTTATGGGGCTGCTTTTTTTTATTCACCGGGATTTTTGGAATTTCCCTATCATGCTCGTAAAAATAATCACCGGCGAATCGTTTTAACGAACGAATTGCCACGGTGTCGTCAATCTGATTACGCCGACATTTAAATTGACAGGGATGATCACACACTCTGCCGCAAACTGAAACAAAAGGATTGGTATTTAATATTTCTCGATAAGCGTCTTCGTAGCGTTTCGCAGCAATGTAAGCAATGTAAGCCGGTGCATTGGTTCCGGCTGGACAAACATTTTGACAGGGCGAAATATAGAGCTGGCGACAAACACTGGCAGAGCAATGCTTATCGACAATATGTTCGAGGTATTCATTTCGGAAATAGCGAAGTGTGCTCAACACCGGGTTGGCAGCCGTCTGTCCCAGACCGCACTGGGTGGTATCTTTGACCGTATGGGCTAATTCTTTCAACAGCGCCAATTTTTCCATTGTCCCGCGTCCCTCGGTGATGTCAGTAACCAGCTCAAGCATCCGCTGAATGCCTTTGCGACAGGTGAAACATTTACCACATGACTCATCTTTAAGAAAGGTGAGGAAATATTTCGCCACATCAACCATGCAGGTGTCTTCATCCATTACCACCATGCCGCCAGATCCCATAATCGATCCAGCTTCGGCTAATTTTTCGTAATCGACTGGTAGGTTCAATAGCTCAATCGGCAGACATCCGCCTGATGGACCGCCAGTTTGAACGGCTTTAAATTTCTTATTACCAGGGACACCGCCTCCGATATTGAAAATAATATCACCGAGGGGAATTCCCATTGGCACTTCCACCAAGCCGGTATTATTGATTTTCCCAACGAGTGAGAAAATTTTCGTTCCTTTGCTTTTTTCGGTTCCCAGGCTGGTGAACCAATCTGCGCCATTATTGATGATGTGAGGCACATTCGCCCAGGTTTCAACATTGTTGATATTGGTTGGCTTTCCCCACAATCCCCTTTGAATGGGAAACGGGGGGCGTTGGCGAGGCTCTCCCATGCGTCCTTCGATAGATGCAATGAGCGCGGTTTCTTCGCCGCAGACAAAAGCCCCTGCGCCCCGGGCAACTTTCAGTTTGAAACTAAAACCGCTCCCTAAAATATCATCTCCTAATAGCCCGTATTCTTCCGCCTGTTTAATCGCGATATTGATTTCCTTTACTGCCAATGGGTATTCATCACGAACGTAAATAAAACCGGTATTCGCTCCCATAGCATAGGCGCCAATGATCATGCCTTCCAGGACGGATTGAGGATCTGATTCTAAAATACTTCTGTCCATAAAAGCACCGGGATCACCTTCATCAGCATTACATATTATATATTTTTCATCACCTTTAGACTTTTGACACAACTCCCATTTCAATCCGGTGGTAAAACCTGCACCGCCTCGCCCCCGTAAACCAGAAGCTTTGATTTCCTGGATGATTTGGTCGGGAGTCATCGCAGTCAATGCTTTGGCTAATGCCTCGTATCCGCCTAAAGCAATATATTGATCGATAACTTCAGGATCGATACGTCCTCGATTTTTAAGAACAATGAGCCGCTGGTGTTTGAAAAATTCAATATCGCTCATTGTCGGTACAGCTTCTTTTCCTTCTGGCGGGATATACATGAATTTCTTAACCGGGCGACCTTTTATGAAATGTTCTTCAACAAGATAGGGCACATCTTCTTCTTTTAATTTCTGATAAAAAATTCCTTCTGGTTGTACGACAACAATGGGACCTCGCTCACAAAATCCGTTACACCCGGTGGTAACCACCTGAATTTCCTGATCAAGACCCCGTTTTATCAGCTCATTTTGCAATGCGTCTTTGACTTTAAAGGAATGATTTGAAACACAACCTGTACCGGCGCAGACCAATAAATGTGCTCGATAATGTTTCAATGTAAGCTCCTTATTTGATTTTCTAAATTCGAAAACAGCCGTTATAATCTCAAAATCGTCTTTTTGACAGGATTAACAAGATTGACTGGATTAACAGGATTTCTTTTTGAATTCGTAAATCTAAAATCAGTACGTTCTTTCACTGCCAATAGCTAACGCATATTTGGTGACGATATTGCCACCCAGGACATGTTCTGCAAAAATTTTTTTTACTTTTTCCTTTGTCAAGTCAACGTATTTCACCGGCGGCTTGCCCGGTAATTCCACTGTTGCCATCGGTTCACGACTGCACAGACCGGCGCAGCCAGATGTCGTGACAATCACATCATGAACCTCTTTCGCCTCGATCTCGCTCATCAAAGCATCCATTATATCTCTCGCTCCCGAAGCAATTCCACAGGTTCCCATGTGGACGGTCACTTTGGCTCTTCCGGTGCCTTCTCGAAGCACAACAGTCCCCCGCGCTTTTTCTCTAATTTTCTTTAAATCTTCAATGGTAAGTTTGGGCATCTTACGCTCCTTTTATCTTTTAAAACTTTTTATTTCTATTCCAATATAAAAAGATTGTTTTTTAAATTGTTTTATTTGCCATTTTTTGAGTCATATTTAGCAAGGATGGAGTTCACTTTTTGCACCCTGGTATTTCCATGATAATCGTCATCCACAACAACGATAGGACCCAGCGCGCAAGCCCCAAGACAATTAACAGTTTTTAATGTAAACTGTTTATCTTCTGTCGTATCATCTGGTTCTATATGTAATTTTCTTTTCATTTCGTCCAAAACACGGTGAGCGCCTCGCACATGACAGGCAGTTCCCAGGCAAACTTGTACCAGGTGTTTTCCCCGGGGTTTAAGGCTAAATGAATGATAGAACGAGGCAATCCCGTACAAATCGATGAGGGGCATATCCAATTTTTTGGATACATATCGTAGAATTTCTTCTGGTAAGTAATTGAAATTGGCTTGAATCTCTTGTAGAATCGGTATGGCACCGGTGCGGGTGTTTCCATTTGCCGTTATAATTTCATCTAATTTGGAAGTATCCATGCAAAATCCTTTCAAAGTTATGAATTTCGTGGAATTTGGATAACATTATTAGGCAAGTTAGGGGCTTAACATACACAATTTAAAAAAAAAATGCAACCTCTTTTTGAAAGAATTTTAATAAATTTAGGCGGCTAATTTCTTACCAAATTCATAACATTGCTGTAAAAGCTGTTGATTGCGATGAAAATCCTGGTCTACCAGGTGTACCGGCAATTTCAGCTTTGAATAAAGGATAGTTAATTCTTCTTTTGACATTCGAACCTGCTTAGCTACAGCCAATCGAGTGCCGATAATAGAAGTCAAATTGTTCTCTGGTCCCAAAACTTCAATCATGAATTTAAACAGGTCAATAATTGGCTGGGCGTCATCATCCACTGAAGAACCAAGACAGAGTAATAAAACAAAGTGTTTTTGCCAGAGATGCCACGGAGTATGCTTTAAGCCATGCTCGGTAATTTGAACGTGCATGAACGACCGAAATCTGTCCACGATTTTTTTCAATGGAGCGGTTAAATGATGAAAATAGACTGGTGAGGCAAAAACCAGCACATCGGCATCGAGAATTTTCTGGCTTAAATTCTGCCAGTCATCGTTCCGAATAGCACATTGTTTAATCAGATTGCATTTTAAACAGCCGGTGCAATATTTTAAGGTGATCTCATTAGCGATGATTTGTTCAACATTTGCACCGACTTCGCTTGCCCCACGGATGAATTCTTGAAGTAAAGCTGAACTGTTTCCGTTCCGGCGGGGACTGCCGTTGAAAGCTAAGATGTTCATGTATGCCTCAGTTGGATTTAATTGGATTGATATAAAATACATTATTCAAATTAAAATGTCAATAAAAAATTTTTTTATAATTATAATTGTAATTCAACCGCAGGGAACGCTGAGATCGCAGAGGAAACGCAGAGTTTTTTTAATAATTATTTTCGAATAAAATGTCCACATTTTGATATTTGAACAACTATACTCAAATTAAATTTTTAACTCTCTGCGATCTCAGTGGTTATTCGCTGTTAGATTGACGTCTATTACCTGTAGCGGATTGAATCGGTATAAGCAATTTACATTTAAGCCCCAAAAGTATCGCTGAATTATCGAATTTGTCACAAAACTATTGAATAATTCATATCTATTGTTTAAATTAATTTGCAGAAAAGTTTTAAAATGCAAACCATTCATAGAGAACAATGGCTATCATCAATGTCTCTGGACTAACAAAATACTATAGCAAGACCCTCGGCATCGAAGCTGTAAGCTTCTCAGTTGAACCAGGCGAAATCTTTGGTTTTTTAGGACCCAATGGGGCAGGAAAAACAACGACCATCAGATTGCTGATGGATTTGCTTCGTCCCGATCATGGGATTATTGCTTTATTTGGAACTGAATTAAAAAGAAACCAGGTGGATTTAAAGGAAAGAATCGGGTACCTGCCGGGTGATTTTTTTCCTTATGGTGAGATGACCGGACAATGCTTTTTGAATTACACAGCAAAATATCGCTCTCATCAGCCTGAATTGAGGCAAACGATGCTTGAGAAATTACAGTTCTCTTTAAGAGAACTGTCTCAGAAAATCAAACATCTTTCCCATGGCACCAGGCAAAAATTGGGCATCATTTTCGCCTTCGAACATGATCCTGATTTAGCTATCCTGGATGAGCCAACATCGGGACTCGATCCCCTGGTTCAGGAGGCTTTTTATGACATTTTATGGGATTTTCAGCGAAGAAATAAAACAATATTTCTCTCTTCCCATATCCTGCACGAAGTGGAAAAAGTCTGTCATCGGGTGGCGATTATTCGAAAGGGAAAAATCGTTGCCCTGGAGGAAATTGAAAAGTTAAAGCGAAAACGTCCTCGGCGATTGATCATCATATTCAATAAAGATTATGGTAAAAATCCACCGAATATTCCAGAGACTCGATTGCTGGGATGTGTTGAAAGACGCTGTACTTATTTTGTTGAAGGCCAAATATCAAAGCTTCTGCCCGCTTTGACGAAATTGCCGATTGAAGATATCGTTTTTCCAGAGCCAGATTTAGAAGATATATTTTTGGACTATTATTCTGAGGGAAAAAGTTGTTAAGCAGAAATTATATTTTCAAAACACTACGCGAGCACCTATCATTTCTTATTTTTGCGTTCATTTTGGTTGGCGCATTTCAGCTATTGATGCTAACATTAGTCGTCGAAACCGACATGCTAAATATCGCTGAAATTTTTTTCAGCCGATTCCCGCCGCAAATTCAGCAATTCTTGGGAGAGGAATTCTTAGCCCAGTTTTCCGTCAATGGAGCTGTCGCTTTCGGTTATAATCATCCGATTGTAGTTATTTTTTTAGCTGTTATTGCTATCATGCTCCCAGCCAGGCACATAGCCGGCGAAATTGAGGGTGGGACTCTGGAATTAATTTTATCCTTGCCAGTTAAAAGGTTTTCTATCGCCTTTTCATTATGGATTTTATCTATTCTACTGCTTTTCACTGTGATCATTGGAAACTGGCTCGGTACATTAATCGGATTAATGATCTATCCTCAAGTATCGGATTTACCGTTATCCATCATTTTCCGAATCGGGCTGAATCTCTGGTTTTTAATGCTCACCATCAATGCTTATACATTTTTATTCTCAGCCTTTTCACGAGAGGCAGGAAAAGTCACCCAGCGGGCGGCCGGATTAACTTTGTTCTTCTACTTTCTGAGTTACACAGTCAAATTATGGGATAAAGTTAGTTTTTTGAAGCCGGTTACCATTTTTACTTATTATCAGCCACAAGCATTGGCGATGAATCAGAATTTGTGGTTAAAGAATATTGCTATTTTGGCTGGATTAATTATTATTTTTATGGTGATTGCTTTTAGAAGGATTGATACGAGAGATATTCCTGGCTAATCGAAGAAACCTGGTTTCTGTTATCTTTTCCAAAATAAATTCATCGGTATGTTTAAATCATGCTTGAGAAGCTAATTCTACTCCTTCCTTGGTGATGCTATTATTCTATTCCTCAATAATTGCATCCCATGCCATCCCGCTGGCTACCTGATCCAATACATCTGAAACCAAGACCAAGATATTTTTGTTCATACTCATCCAGAAAATCCTGGACGGTTTTCTCGGGCGGAATTTCACGGATGAATTTTGCTGTTTAGGGACTGGTTTAATTGACAATTAAAATGGTAATATAAAGAGCATCAATCCGACAACCATCGTCAAAAAATTGTCGATAATTACGCCATAAACTCCTAATCACCCAATTTTCCCAACACCTCCCTGGCATGACTGGATGGGGTAACTTTTTTAAATATATGTTGAATTTTCCCCTGCTCGTCAACGATAAAAGTCATTCGGTGAATGCCCATGTATTTCCTGCCATAGACATTTTTTTCTCCATAAACTCCCCACTCGATGGCGACCTTTGTATTGGTATCACTTAGCAATTGAAATGGAAGGTTAAATTTTTCAATAAATTCCCGGTGAGACTTTGAAGTATCGCAGCTAATTCCAAGAATGATCACATTTCGGGCTTCAAAGTCTTTAAATAGATTTTTAAAAGAACCGGCCTCCTTATTACATGCCGGGGTGTCATTTTTAAGATAGAAGTAGACGACAACTTTTTTTCCTTCAAAATCCGACAGGTGGACGATCTCATCGTCCTGATTCGGTAATGCAAAATCAGGAGCGAAGTCCCCTTTCTCTAGCATACTTTCCCTCCGGTTTTGTGCGTAACTGGGTAATTGGGTCATTAGGTAATAGGGTAACTGGGAAAATTGGTAATTGGGTGTTTGAGTAACTGGGTACTTATTAATTGAACGATAAAATTCTTGTCCAATAGACACCGAAAAAAACTCAATTGAGAATAACTTTTCTAAATATAATATCACTAAAACCAAATACCTGATAACTCATCCACCCAATTATCCAAATTACCCAACCTGTGCAAGAAATTTACGGTTTAGTACTAATTAGTGTCTGTCCGAAAAGGACGGTTTTTGTAACGTAAGCATCTTGCTTGCAACCAAAATATTGAAGTTAAGCTGGTTTTTCTCACAAGCTGGAAGCTT
>CBFDBN010000008.1:0-26449 GCA_965603055.1 uncultured bacterium
ATACCGAAAAGCAGGCTTTCGATGGCATCGCAGCAGAGACCGAGGTCGCTTATAACAAATTTAAGGAAGCGAAGCAAAAATACGTGTCGGCTCAACAGACAGTTGACCTGGCAAAAGAAGCGCTTCGTCTGGCAAATATGATGTACGAAGAGGGCGTCAATACCCAGTTAGATGTGCTGAATTCTCAATTGGCTTTAACCCAGGCAAGGCTGAATTATGTCAATTCGCTTTATGAATATCAAACCGCGCGTTATCAATTGCGGAAGGTAACCGGGAAGCTGAAAGGGATTCTTTAGTGAAAAGTGAATAGTGAATGGTGAAAACTAAATGTTGGTTAGTAGAAATATACTGTCATTATGACTAATTAAAATATAGAATAAAGATCTGTTTATACATTAAAAAAACAAGGAGCATAAAAGATGAAACGCATGATTCTTCCTTTGCTATTAATTCTGGCATTACTGGCTCTAATAGCTGGTGGTTGCAGTCGACCCGGCTCGAATGCTGAAGAAGCTGAGGTGAAGGTTCCGGTTGAAGTAATGAGTGTAGAATTGGGTGAGGTTGTGCAATCACTCGATTATAATGGGGATATTAAAGCTGAGTTTGAAGTCAAAGTTTTTTCAAAGATTCCTGACCGAATTGAGAAGTTATTTGTGGATGCTGGCGACGAAGTGAAAAAAGGCGCGCCAGTTGCCAAAATTTTGGCGACGACCATTGAGCAGGCAACTCTACAAGTAGAGGCTGGGTTGGTCGCTGCCAAAGCCCAGGAAGCGAACTTACGCATGGAATTCGAGCGTGCCCAGCGATTGAAAAATGAAAATGCCATGAGTGAGCAGCAGTTCGATGCAGTGAAAACGCAATATGAAGCTGTCAAAGCCCAGCTCGATCAGGCTGAAGCGGCTCTAAAATCTGCTAAATCACAATTAGGAGACGCAACCGTAACTGCACCGATTTCGGGTATTGTTGGCAATCGATACTATGAAGAAGGCGACATGGCAAATCCAGCCATGCCGATCGTTACCATCGTTCAAATGGATCGGGTGAAAATTACGTTTAGTGCAACCGAGGAAGATCTGGGCAGATTAGCCGTGGGACAAAAAACGAACATCGCTGTTAAAACTTATCAAGATAAAAAATTCAGCGGTAAAGTTGTGAAGATCAGCCCGGTGCTTGATCCACTGACCCGAATGGCTGAGATCGAAGTGTTGATTGATAATCCGAAAAGATTGTTGAAACCAGGAATGTATGCCCAGGTTGAAGTCATTACCGGAACTATCGAAGATGTAATCGTCGTTCCCCGCCATGTCGTTATCGAAAATACCACGATGGAGAAAATTGATGGTGTCGATCAAGTAATTAAGAATTACTATGTTTTCGTTGTTGATAGCGCCAAAGCACATCAGAAAAAATTGGATGTCAGGTATGCCAACCATAAATCACTGGCGATTGATTCTGGTATCAGTATTGGGGATATACTTGTCATAGCCGGTCAAAATAATTTGCGTGACGGAATGGCTGTTTCCGTTGCTAAGCAGGAGGGTGATGAACAATGAAAATGACGGAAATTTCAATAAAACGAGGCGTTACTTTTTTTATGATTTACATTATTGCTGTGGGATTTGGTCTTTTTTCCCTGGCACGCCTCAATTTAGATCTTTATCCCAAGTTGGATTTTCCCATACTTGCAGTAATTACCCAATATACCGGTGTGGGACCTTATGATATCGAAACGGTTATCACCCGCCCGATCGAAGAAACTGTTGCCCCGGTGGAGAATGTGAAAAAAGTGAGTTCTACATCATCCCAGGGCTTGTCATTAGTGATGCTTGAGTTCGGTTGGGGAACCGATATGGATCAGGCTGAAATTGACGTTAGGAACAACCTTGAATTCATCAAGGATGTGCTACCAAACGATGTCAGCACTCCCATGGTTTTTGCTTTTGATCCTTCGCAACAGCCTATTTTATGGTTAGCTGTTGAATCGAGTCTTCATGGACAGGCTGAGCTTCGGAGAATTTCTGAATTGGATATTGAGCCAAGGTTGGAGCGAATTCCCGGCGTTGCCAGTGCTTTCACAATGGGGGGGATGCGTCGTGAGATTAAAATTTTGGCAGATCCAGCACGAATGCGCGCTCACAATGTTTCCATTCAGCAAGTAATCACAGCATTACAGATGAATAATCTGCAACTGCCCTCTGGTTGGGTTGATAATAACCTGCAGGAATTTACTATTCAAACGGCTGGAGAATATTCAAACGTTGAACAGATTGCCAATACCAACGTCGCCATGATGAATGGATCGAGCATCCGTGTAAAAGATGTGGCAAATGTTGTTGACGGATTTGTCGAACATCGGCAGCGGGTATGGAACAACGACAAACCGGCAGTGATGCTGATGGTTCAAAAACAATCCGACGCCAATACGGTTTCAGTCGCTCGTGAAGTAATAAAGAGATTGGGGCAGGTAGAAACAGAGTTGCCCCGGGGAATTCGTATTCAGACGGTTATCGATTTGTCAACATTTATTACCCGTTCTATGTCAAATTTAGGGAATACAGCGCTTCAAGCGATCGCTTTGACCTTTCTCGTATTATTGTTCTTTTTACGAAATTTGCGTAGCTCATTGATTGTCGCTATTTCAATACCGATCTCTATGATTTTAACTTTTGCTGTGATGGACCAGGCTGGATTAACTTTGAACATCATCTCTATGGCTGGATTGGCATTGGCGGTCGGATTATTAGTTGATAATTCAATTGTCGTGCTGGAAAGTATCTTCAGGTTTCGAGAAGAAGGTGCAAGCTTGAAAGAGTCTGCCTACAAAGGCGCCAGTGAAGTTGCCATGGCAATTACTGCATCCACCCTGACAACTTTAGCGGTTTTTATTCCTGTTTTATTTGTTCCGGGACTTGCCGGCGAACTTTTTAATGATATGGTGGTCACCATTGTCTTCTCTTTATCTGTATCGCTGGTTGTCGCGCTAACTCTAATTCCGCTGCTGGCATCGCGTTTTTTACGATTTAAAGAAAAGCTGGCACAAAAGAAGAGTCGGCTGAAAAAATTGGGCGAAAAAGTTGGCAACTGGTTGACGGACTTACAAAATACTTATTCAAGAGCATTAGAATGGTCGCTAAATCATAAAAAGACTATTCTTTTTTCAACACTTGGTATGTTTATTCTATCGATAATACTTCTGGCAAATTTAGGTGGTGAATTTTTACCGGAAAGTGATATGGGATTTATTGCGCTCGCGGTGGATCGAACGCCCGGAACAAGCCTGGAGTCGATGGAACAGAGTATGCACCAGATCAATTCCATTATCATGGAGAATGTTCCCGAACTTGAAAATGTTTACACCAATTTTGGACAGGGTGAAGGACTCATGGCGCTTTTTTCTGCACAGGGTTCGAGCGAAGGCGATGTGACCATGCGATTGAAAAACTTGAGCGATCGAAAACGGGGCATGTTCGAAATTCAGGATGACCTTCGTGAGAAATTCAAAAACCTGCCTGATGTTGACGCTCGTTTTGAAGATCGCGGCCAGGAGTCAATGTTCGGCGGTGGCGCAGATATCGCGGTAGAAATATTTGGACATGATCTAAGTGTTGCCGAGGCTTTAGCAACTCAAATTGAACAAAAGTTAAAGGATATTCAAGGCATTGTAGATATCGAGACCAGCGTAAAAGAGACCGCACCGGAGCTCAGGATTGAGCTGGATCGGCAGCGGATTGCTGATCTTGGATTGAGTACGGCACTGATTGGCAATGTGGTAAGCTCAAGTATCCTCGGAACAGTGGCGACCCGCTATCGAGATGGTGGCGATGAGTTTGACATTCGTGTCCAGTTGAATAAAGAATCGCGGTCGAGCAAAGCCGATGTTGAAAATATTCTAATCATGACCCCGATGGGAAGGCAAATTCCCCTACGAGCCGTTGCCAAAGTGGAATACAGCAAAGCGCCAAGGCAAATTGCCCGCGAAGACCAGGAACGAAAGATCAGTGTGAATGTCGACATTTCTGGTCGTGATCTTCGTAGTGTGACCCGGGATGTCCAGAATCACCTAAAGGAAGTACCCATACCGAATGACTTTCGAGTCGAGATCGGGGGTGTTGCCGAAGACCAGATGGAATCATTCATGTACCTATTTATTGCACTGATCGTTGCTATTTTACTGACTTACATGGTGATGGCATCTCAATTTGAGTCGTTGTTAGATCCATTTATTATTCTGTTTACAATTCTTTTTTCACCAATCGGCGTTGCACTGGCGCTGTTCATTACTGGTACCGATTTAAGCGTCATGGCATTGATCGGCATGGTAATGTTGGTCGGAATTGTGGTGAACAATGGAATTGTGCTGGTGGATTATATTAACCAATTACGTGAACGCGGCAGGGAACTGTATGATGCAATTTTAGAAGCCGGGCGAGTTCGAATGCGTCCCGTTTTGATGACAGCGTTGACCACAATCCTTGCCATGCTGCCATTATCACTCGGTCTTGGAGAGAGCGGCGAAAGCTGGGCACCAATGGCTCGTTCGGTAATGGGCGGACTGGCAGTTGCCACCGTGCTGACTTTGATTGTGGTACCAGTGATTTACGCGGTGGTCGAAATTTTAGCTGGGAAAATAAGGATTAAGCGCGAATCAAGAGCCAGGGCGAAATTTGGTGAAGAGCTGGCTACTGAACAGGCTTAGTCAGTTGGGGAATTAGGTGATTAGGTGATTAGGTAATCAGGGAATTAGGGAATTCGGAAATCGCATCAGTAGAAAAAAAATAATGTAATAAGACTATATCATCTGATTTCGGAGCCATTGCTTTTGATGAAATCCCTGGTTTATAAATTGATACAGGTTTGATGTCATGTAAATAACTAAGGTTATGCAATAATTTGTGCCAACGATAAAAAAAATAGAATTCGCTTGACTTTTTAAAAATTAAATCATACCTTTATGATGTTTAAGTCACTTAGTGCCAGTTTTGCGTTTTTCTATTTTGTTAACTGATATGTTATGATCATAACAGTTCGAAAGGAGGAAAGCAATAGCCTGGTCTTTAAAACATTTCATTTTTTTAAAAGGATTTTTTAATGGAACAAGGAACAGTGAAGTGGTTTAACGCTTCAAAAGGCTATGGTTTTATCCAAAGGGAAACGGGTGACGACGTCTTTGTGCATTACGAATCGATCAACGGTGAAGGATACCGGACTTTGAGACAGGATGACCCGGTGGAATTTGAGATCCAGGAAACCGAGAAAGGTTTGCAAGCGACAAACGTGACAAAACTTTAGTCGTCGAAAAAATCGAAAAAAGCCTCAACTTCAAGTTTGTTGAGGCTTTTTTATTTTATACATAAACTTTTAAATAACGATACAGTTTTATATGAAAATTAAAATCATCGTCGTCGGAAAAACAAGAGAAAAATTTCTCCAACAGGGAGAAAAAGACTTTCAAAAGAGACTAACGCGATACTGTCATCTGGATTGGACAATTATAAAAGAAGAAAAAATCACTGGCAATAAAACCGGTCAAATTGTCAAACTGAAAGAGGCTGAAAAAATTCTCAACCAGGTGTCAAAGGGAGATTATGTTATCGCCCTGGATCAAACTGGCGATCAAATGTCATCAGTAGAATTAGCTGAATTCGTTCAACATAAGATGAATGAAGGAGTGAGAGAACTTACCTTCATCATTGGAGGCGCATTAGGTTTAGATGAAAGCATTTTAAAAACAGCTACTAAAATTTTGAGTCTATCCAGAATGACCTTCACTCATGAAATGAGTCGGCTGATTGTATTGGAGCAACTATATAGAGCCTTTACGATTCTAAAAGGGACGAAATATCATAAAGCAGGTTAGTTGATCTTTGTTCAATCTATTCAAGCAAGCCAAATCCTACGCAAGAAAGTTATTCCGTCAATTAAAGTTCAGTCCCTTCCACTCGATCCCTGTACTAATGTACTTTCACCCCTGGCGCATGATATCCTCACATCACCCCTTTGAGATTAGTTGAAAAATTTCTCATTGAAAATAGTTATGAAGGTAAGTCCAGTTCAGCCCCAGCTACCCGATCCCCAGACTACCGTCTTTTCCCCCCTGGTTTATCAAATTTCCTTCCCCCTAATTTTTTAAATCAGTTTTAGATCGTACTCCGTACATCGAAAATCCAGCCCCCAAACCTATAAATCAAATTCGTAAATCCCTGGGCTCGAATTGAGTCGTAAATCAAAAATCGAAATCCCCTTCCTCCACCCATTTCCCCCCATTATCAAGTAGCCTTTTAAAATAATAATGTAATCAGAATAATTTGATAAACATATTTGTTCAAAATAAACTGATGAATGGATCCATCCAAAAATAAAAAAGCCCACTCAAAAGTGGGCTTAACTATTTGTTTTTATATGTGGGCCCAGTAGGACTCGAACCTACGACCTACGGATTATGAGTCCGCTGCTCTACCAACTGAGCTATGGGCCCTGATTTGATTATTTTTTATTGAACCAAATATAAGAAATCTTTGGTAAAAAGTCAATACTTTATTCAGCAGGCAGCAAATTTTAAAATCAAGGAAAATAAAAACCGGTATCGAAAATATCGATAACGGTTAATTTAGCAGTAAGAAAATTTTAGAAACGAGTCGCGTTATCTTTTCTCATCGATACGAGTCGCTTTACCTTTTAAGCCGCGCAAATAATACAGCTTCGCCCTTCTAACCTTGCCCGCTCTAAGTCTTTGAATTTTAGCTATTCTTGGAGAGTGTAGCGGAAATATTCGCTCCACCCCAATACCTTCTGAAATTTTGCGAACCGTAAAAGTCGCATTCATTCCTTTGCCTCTTTTCTTTATGACGACACCTTCAAAGATTTGAATTCGCTCTTTATCACCTTCAATCACTTTAATATGCACAGTGACTGTATCACCAGGACCAAATTCAGGAATATCAGATCGAACCTGGTCTACAATCGCCATATCTACTTTGTTCATTTATTTTGCCTCCTCAATGCTTTTTTCGTCTTTCGTATCTTCACTACTATTTTTGATTAAATCTGGCCGAATTTTTGATGTGCGCCCTAATGCTTGTTTGGTTCGCCATTTTTCTATCTCGGCATGATGACCGGATAATAATACTTCTGGAACTCCCATATCTCGAAAAACTTCTGGTCGCGTATAGTGAGGACAGTCCAGCATATTTTGATAAAATGAATCCGTTTTAGCCGAGTCTAAATCACTGATAGCGCCTGGTATCAGCCGAATAACTGAATCGATAATCACCAGGGCAGGAAGTTCACCGCCAGTTAGAACATAATCCCCAATGGAAATTTCGTCCATCTTCCAGTATTCCCGAACCCGTTCATCCACACCTTTGTAATGACCACAGAGAAAAATTAGGTGATCCTGCTCTGAAAGTTCTTTTGCCTTTGCTTGCGAATATTTATGCCCCTGGGGGGTTAAAAAAATTAAATTGGGTTCTCGAATTTGATAGGTTTCAAGTACTGACTCGATACAACCAAATATCGGTTCCGGTTTCAAAATCATCCCCGGTCCACCGCCATAAGGATAATCGTCTATCCGGTGGTGTTTATCAGCACTATATTGACGTAAATCATGAATAAAAATTTCAACGATCTGCTTTTCCCTGCTCCGTTTGATGATGCTCTCGTCCAACGGTCCAACGAATAGATTGGGAAACGCCGTAATTATATGTATGTTCATTTAAAAATTACAATAAACCATCGATTGGTTCAATTAAAATATATTCTTCTTCAAGATCAATTTTTTTGACGACATCTTTGATTGCTGGAATTAAATATTCCTTTGAACCATCACGTACTACATAGACATCATTGGCGGGCAGTGTTAATACATCGGTTACCTCACCGAGGCAGGGATTTCCTGCTGTTCTTACTTTCAGCCCGATAAGGTCAAAAATATAATACTCATCGCCTGATAGCTTATGACTCCTATCAAAAGGTTTATCAATGTATAAGCCTTTTAATGCGAGCGCCTGGTTTCGATCGTTTATCTCATCCAGTTTTAAAATAACTTTTTGGGATTGAGCTTTGACCCATTCGATGGAAAAGTTATTCCGCTTGCCCTCGCGATCCTGAACGGAAATTTCCTGCAGCGTTTCAAATTGTTCGATCTCATCAGTGATTGGAACGACCACGATCCCACCTTTCACCCCATGAGGTTTGGTGATTATTCCAATCGAAATAAATTCTGGGCGCTCTTTCATCAATAAAGAAAAACTTACTCTAATATTTCCAGGACAGCTCTCTTCCCTCTTTTTGCCGAAGCCGCAGCGAGCAGAATACGAATCGATTTTGCGGTTTGTCCCCGTTTGCCAATGACTTTTCCGAGGTCGCCATACCCGACTCTCAATTCGTAAACAATGGTTCGTTCACCGTCAATTTCATTTACCGCTACTTGTTCTGGTTTATCAACCAGGTGTTTTACGATGTACTCGATAAATTCTTTCATCATGTCTGGTCCTCCTTTTCCTGCATGATCTACTATCTCATTTGTGTCCGTATTCACGACAATCCCTCCTCAAATACGATTCAGTTGTGAAATCTGGTTGTTTCAAGTGTCTTGACCTGTATCCACAATCAATTATCGTCACCGCTGAGTCCAGGATAAATACCCCTTGCAAAATTTACAATCGTGGGGGTATTTTTCTCAAAAACGACTGAGTAAATGATTTTATCTATCGTAAATTTCCTTCTCACCACCTCCTTATTAAATCGTGGCAACTATGAAAGAATTATTTACTTTTTACTTTCATCTGTTTCGTCAGCTTGTTGTGATTCAGACTTTGGCTCTTCATCTGGTTGCGCTTCCGAAACCGGTGGCTCAGGTGTTTCTTCCGCTGGCTGGATTTCTACGACTTCCTCCTCAACCGGCTTTGCTTCCACCCCTGGCTCGACTTCGGATGGAGCCTCTGGTTTCGTTTCAACCTCTGGCTCGACTTCGGATGGAGCCTCTGGTTTCGCTTCAACCTCTGGCTCGACTTCAGGTGAAGCATCTGGTTTCGCTTCGGGTGCGACTTGTTCTTCTCCTGTTTCAGAAGCAGGTTCCTCTTCAGTTACTTCAGGTTCTTGCTCCCGTTTGGCTTGAGCAGCTAATGCTTCCTCACGTTTCTGCCGTTCCAGTTGAAGCAGTTCCCATTTTTTATACTCTTCTTCAACCTTTGCATCGTCATGTCCCTGTTTAATATGATGCCATTTTAACATAATACCTTTCTTGCTAAACAGGTTTTCAACTGTGTCTGTGGGAATAGCGCCATTTTTTAGCCAATAAAACACTTTTTCTTCGTCAATCACAACTTCTGCTGGATTGGTTATTGGATTGTAATAGCCAATTTTTTCAATATATTTACCATCACGACGCGACCGTGAATCAGCAGCCACAATTCGATAAAAAGGTTGTTTCTTTTTTCCTTTTCGAGTCAAGCGTAATTTTACAGCCAATGCAAATACCTCCTGGTTTTTATCCCTTATGTAAATAAATAATCTTTATCTTTAGTTCAAAGTCATATTTTAAATATCTGGAAATTTTTATGAAAACCGAAACGGCATTCCTTTAAATCCAACCTTATTAATATTTTTCATCATTTTTTGCATCATTTGAAATTGCTTCAGCAGTTGATTGATATCCTGAACGCTTGTTCCGCTGCCGCGAGAAATACGCTTTCTTCGGCTTCCATCGATAACCTGGGGACGCTGGCGCTCTTCTTTTGTCATCGAGTTGATAATTGCTTCGATTTTAACAAAAGACCGATCATCAACCGAAAGTCCCTTGAGCATACTGCTTTTCATCCCGGGAATCATGCCGACTAATTGATCCAGCGGACCCATCTTTTTGATCTGTTGCAGTTGATCGTAAAAATCCTGCAGCGTAAATTGCTGACGGCGTAACTTTCGCTCTAATTTTTCTGCCTGTTCATGGTCGACAGTTTGCTGGGCTTTTTCGACAAGAGATACAATATCACCCATACCCAGAATTCGCGATGCCATCCGCTCCGGGTGAAATTTTTCAAGGGCATCAAGCTTTTCGCCAGTGCTGATAAATTTTATCGGCTTATCTGTTACCATCCGAATTGAGAGTGCGGCGCCGCCCCGTGCATCGCCATCCATCTTGGTCAAAACCACGCCATCAAAGTCTAACCAGTTTAAAAATTCTTTAGCGGTGTTAACTGCATCCTGGCCGGTCATACTGTCTGCTACAAATAAAATTTCCTGTGGACTGGTATTTTTCTTGATGTCTGAAAGTTCTTGCATCAATTTTTTATCGATGTGCAGCCTTCCCGCGGTATCAAATATCGCCAGATCGTAACCATGCGATCGGGCATAATCTACGGCGTTAACACAAATATCGACAGCAGACTTTTTTGAATCTGAGATAACCGGAACACCAACCTGTTCGCCGACAATTTCAAGCTGTTTTACTGCGGCCGGGCGGTAGATGTCTGCCGCAGCCAAAATTGGATTACGTCCTTTGCCGCTAAAATAGCGAGCCAGTTTCCCGGCTAATGTCGTTTTTCCAGAGCCCTGCAATCCACTCAACATAATTATTGCCGGGGTAGCTCCGGTTAAATTTATCGGGGCTTCGGATTGCCCCATTAAAATCGTTAACTCATCATGTATAATTTTAACGATTTGTTGTCCCGGGGTTACGCTCCTTAAAACTTGTTTTCCAAGTGATTTCTCTTGAACTGCGTTGATAAATGACTTTGCAACTTTATAATTCACATCAGCTTCTAATAGAATCCGTCGAACTTCCTTTAACGAGTCAGCAATGTTTTTTTCTGATAATTTACCGTGTCCTTTTAATTTTTTCAGAACAACTTCTAATTTTTCAGACAAATCTTGAAACATTATAGTATAAATCCCCGGCTAAGAATATTCTATCAGAAGCAAAATCCCATCTGATTTTAAAACATAAATCGTTGAATATAAGAAAACTTATTGAGATATGCAAGTAAATTTTATATGAAATTTCTAAAAGCTAATTTTCTTTAACAAAGCGATTGAACACCAGGATCAAACAGAATTAAGTTAACAAAAATATATTATTAAATCAAGCAATTTTTCGCACATTTGATAAATAATTTAACAATCTGTTTTCCGGGTTTACTGCAAATTGTATTTATTAACAAAAAGTAAATCCGAAAACATTGTTACCAGCATGAAAAAGCCCTGGTTTTGATGAATATGAACCAGGGCGTTATTTACTTAAAATGTGAATCTCTTGCCTATTGTGCAGAAATTTACCCTAAATAATGAACCACAGAACTCCATATCACGTCATCTTGTTTCTGGCTCGTCCAGCCAGTGCCAGGAAAATCTACATAACTTGCTTATTTTCTTGTGCTTGCGCCTTCTCGTATAATATTTCTTGCAATTACCCATCGCTGAATCTGGTTGGTTCCTTCGTAAATCTGGGTAATTTTGGCATCCCGCATAAACTTTTCAATCGGATAATCTTTCATATAGCCGTAACCGCCAAATATTTGAACGGCATCGGTTGCCACTTTCATCGCAACATCTGAAGCTATGACTTTACACATGGCAGATTCTTTAGCGATATTTTTAACGCCAGCATCGATCATTTTCGCAGTGGCATAGATCAATGCCCGGGCTGCCTCGATTTCTGTCGCCATATCTGCCAGCATAAATTGAATGGCTTGAAATGAAATGATTGATTTACCAAATTGTTCCCGCTGGCGCGCATATTCGACCGCCAGATCAAAAGCGCCCTGGGCAATGCCCAACGCCTGAGCTGCCACGCCGGGTCGCGATTTATCAAGTGTCTTCATGGCAACAATAAATCCCCTTCCTTCTTGGTCCAGTCTATTTTCTGCCGGAACTTTACAATCTTCAAAAATCACTTCGCTCGTGGCTGAACCGCGGATCCCCATTTTATCTTCTTTTTTTCCATAAGATAATCCCTCAAATCCATCTTCAACAATGAAAGCAGTAGCACCCCGGCTTCCCTTTGATGGATCCGTAGATGCGATCACGGTATAAACTTTTGCGACGCTGCCATTTGTGATGAAGTGTTTCTTTCCATTCAGAATATAATAATCTCCTTCACGAACAGCTCTTGTTTTAATTGCTGCAGCGTCTGATCCTGCTTCAGGCTCCGTTAAACAAAAACCGGCAAGGTATTTACCGTCAGCTAAATCTGGTAAATATTTCTTTCTCTGCTGTTCATTACCACTGATGATGATTGGGAATGTCCCTAACGCCGATGCTGCGACCGAAAGGGCTATCCCTCCGCAAGCCCGGGATAGTTCTTCTGTAACTAACGCCAGATCGGTAACTCCTCCTCCCATACCGCCATATTCTTCGCCAATCCAGATTCTAAAGAAGTCCAGTTCAGCAAATAATTTAACCAGTTCCCAGGGAAATTCGCCAGTCTGGTCGTAATGGGCAGCTACCGGTTTTATTTTTTCTACGGCAATCTTTCGAGCTAATTTCTGAAGTTCCTTTTGTTCTTCAGTTAAAAAATATTCCATAATTTCGCCTCCCGGTGGTCAAAGAATGTTTAATTTTTTTAATGCGTTTCTGGCAGAAATCTGTTCTGCCATCTTTTTACTATTGCCTTTTCCTTTTCCTAATACTTGATTGTTTATTAAAACTTCGATTGTAAAAAGTTTATCGTGATCCGGTCCTTCTTCATTCCGGACCAAGTATTGTGGAAGCCCCAAACTTTTTCCCTGGGAATACTCCAATAGAATACTTTTAAAGTTCTTATACTGTTCTTCTGAAATAATCTTTTTAGTCCGAATTAACAATTTCTTATGAATAAAATCGATTGCAGTGTTCAAACCACCATCCAGGTAAATAGCGCCAATAATCGCTTCAAAAGCGTCAGCCAGGATGGAAGATCGCTTTCTGCCACCAGCCTTTTCTTCGGCTTCGTTTAACAAAATAAATTCACCAATGCCAATTTGGTTGGCAATTCGTGTTAAAATTTTACGGCTGACCATTAACGATTTGATTGCAGTTAAATCACCTTCTTCCCTGGTTGGAAATTTCTGGTATAAAAATTCAGTTACAATCATTCCCAGAACCGCATCACCGAGCAGTTCTAAGCGCTCGTTGGAGGAAAGTCGCGATTCATTTGTAACTGAGAGAAAAGACCTGTGCTTTAGCGCCTGGGTAATGAGAGATCGGTGATTAAATTTGTAATTCAGCTTGACTTCTAATCTATCTATATCTCTTTTAGAAAGGTAACTGGCGTGAAAATGTTTTCGAAATAACTTTTTAAATAATATAGAAATCCTGGTTAGCATAAAACAATCAAAGTTGAATATCATTAAATTGGATATTTCCTTGCGACTAAACATGCATTATGACCGCCAAATCCAAAGGAATTAGAAATTGCAATATCCACCGTTTTAGTGGCAGCTTTATTGGGTGTATAATTCAGATCACATTCCGGATCCGGGGTTTCATAATTAATCGTGGGATGAATTTTAGTATTTTTTATCGTCAATAATGTTGCAATTAGTTCTAAACTGCCGGAAGCACCTAATAAATGCCCAATCATCGATTTGGTTGAGCTGATTGGAATATGATAGGCGCGTTCTCCGAACAGGTTTTTTATAGCTAATGACTCCACCTTATCATTATATTGTGTCGAAGTTCCATGAGCATTGATATAATCAACTTCATCAATTGAAACGCCGGCGTCCTCAAGCGCGATTTTCATAACTCGTGTCGCACCAGCTCCATCAGAAGACGGTGCCGTGATATGATAAGCATCCGCGGTGTAGCCGACACCAACAATCTCACCATAAATTTTCGCATTTCTTTTAATGGCATGTTGTTCAGATTCAAGAACCAGCATCCCCGCACCTTCGCCAATAATAAAACCGTCTCGTTCAGCATCAAATGGGCGGCTGGCTTTGTTCGGTTGGTCGTTCCTGGTGGAGAGTGCCCTCATCGCATTGAAACCACCAACTCCCATCGGCGTTACAGTCGCCTCAGCCCCCCCGGTGATCATCACATCGGCTTCACCATATTGGATGGTACGAAGTGCGTTGCCGATTGCATGCGAGCTGGAAGCACAGGCCGAGATCGTTGAATAGTTTGGTCCCTTGAAGCCATAGCGAATGCTAATTTGCCCTGGCGCGATATCAGGAATCATCATCGGGATAAAAAATGGACTGATCTTTCTTGGACCTTTATCAAAATAATTGCGATATTGACGCTCAAAAGTATCCATACCGCCGATGCCAGAACCGATGATCACGCCTATTCGCTCTAAATTTTCATTTTCCACTTTTAATCCAGAATCATCTACTGCAAATTGGGAAGCGACAACAGCATATTGAGTGAATGTATCCATACGCCGTGCTTCCTTGCGATCCAGGTAATTTGTCGCATCAAAATTTTTGATTTCCGCAGCGAATTTGGTATCGAATTCGGTCGTATCAAAGCTTGTAATGTAATCAACTCCACTTTTTCCCGCAACGAGTGCTTGCCAATAATCTTCAAGGGTGATGCCTACTGGACTAACCACTCCCATTCCGGTTACGAATACTCGTCTCTTCATATAATGATTTTCCCCTGGAAAAATCAGTTTTCTCTATAACCTGCTTTCTATGAAGCGCTTTAAAAAAATGCCAGATTCTCTTTTCCATTAATCGGCTGAAATTATTCCCACACGGATTGAAATGATACATGGAAATAAAAAATATTTCAACCGTGTGGGCATTTTCTATCAGCATTAACGAATTAAATATCTGATGGATTTTTTTTATGGAACAAGCCGTTTATACGTCTACTCTGTTCCCTTACTATTCAAATATGCAATTGCTGCGCCAACAGTAGTAATTTTTTCGGCATCTTCGTCGGGAATTTCAATTTTAAATTCGTCCTCGAATGCCATGACCAGTTCAACTGTATCCAGCGAATCAGCTCCCAAATCTTCGATGAAATGAGCACTGTCAGTCACTTCACCGGGATCAACTCCTAACTGATCTACAATTATATCTTTTACCTTGCTTTCTAAAGCCATTAATCTTTCACCTCCTATTCTGTGAGATTATGATTGATTTCAAGTATTATTTTTTAGGATTCTTATCCTCGTTTCGATTTATAATTAAGAAAGTTACATTACCATTCCCCCATCAATATGGATCACCTGGCCGGTAATGTAATCAGCAGCGGGTGATACTAAAAAACTCACCACATTGGCGATGTCTTCCGGTTGCCCGGGACGCTTCAATGGAACCAAACTTAAGAATGCTTCTTTTATGCTGTCATGTAAATTTTTGGTCATTTCGGTTTCAATATAACCTGGCGCGACAGCATTTACGGTAATATTTCTGGCTGCCAATTCTTTTGCAGCACTTTTGGTTAGACTGATAACCCCACCTTTGGAAGCTGCATAATTCGCCTGTCCCACGTTTCCCATCACACCAACAACAGAAGAAACATTCACGATTTTACCGCTTCGCTGTTTCATCATGATTTTCGCGGCAGCTTTCAGGCAATTGAAGCTGCCTTTCAGGTTAACAGAAATCACAGCATCCCATTCACTTTCTTGCATACGGATAAGCAAATTATCCCGGGTAATTCCGGCATTGTTTACCAGTACATCGACTCTTCCAAAAGCTTTTATTGCTTCATCAAATAAGTGGGTGACCTGTTCTGTATTTGTTACATCGACTTTAACAGCAATCGCTTTAACTCCAGACTGTTCAATTTGTTTGACCGCGGCATTCATGGAATCATCGTCAATGTCACAAATCACGATGTTCATCTTATCCTGTGCCAATTTCAGTGCAATGGCTTTACCGATTCCACGTCCCGAACCGGTGACAATTGCAGCTTTGTTTTCCATCTTTTCCTCCATGTAACACAAACTTCCAGTTTGTGATTAACAATCATTGTAAATATCTGTTTTTGCGATGAAGTTTCGCAAACAAGATTGTTTGCGTTACTGCATTAATCAATGATTTCTTCGACTTTCCCTTTTGTCTGAACTGGATAGTTCCGATTGATTCTTTTGACCAGTCCAGCCAGAACTTTTCCTGGTCCGACTTCATGAAATTCAGTCGCATCGTCGGAAATCATATTTTCAATTGTTTCCACCCATCGAACTGGATGAGATAATTGTTTATATAATAATTCTCGAATTTCTGCAGCTTTTCTCACCGGCTTTGCTGTTACGTTAGCATAAACTGGAAATTTAGCAGTCTGAATATCAATCTCCTCTAAAACAATTTTTAACTCTTGTTGGGCACTTTCCATCAGCAATGAATGAAATGCGCCACTGACCACCAGGGGCATTACTTTTTTAGCGCCTTTTTGTATTGCCAACTCAGATGCTCTTGCGATTCCTTCATGGGAGCCTGAAATAGCAACTTGAAGCGGGGAATTAAAATTTGCCGCTGCAACGATGCCGGCTGAAGATGCCTCTTCACAAATTTCGCTAACCTGTTCTCCGGTCAAACCAATAATAGCAGCCATTGTTCCCGGTTGTTTCTCGCCAGCATTTTGCATCAATTCACCCCGTTTCTTTACAATTCGCAAGCCATCTTCAAACTTGATCGCCTCAGCAGCAACTAAGGCAGAATACTCTCCCAGGCTGTGACCTGCTGCCATGGCAGGAGAGATATTTTGCTCTGTTAATAATTGGGTCACAATTATACTGTGTACAAAAATAGCCGGCTGGGTTACTCGTGTCTGTTTTAGCTCATCCTCCGGGCCATCAAAGCAAACTAATTTCAGGTCAAAGCCTAAAATTTCATTTGCCTGGTCAAAAATTTCATTTGCCCGGGTAAATTTTTCATATAAATCTTTACCCATTCCAACATATTGAGAAGCCTGCCCCGGGTAAAGAAAGGCGATTTTTGCCATTATTTTTCCTGCCACACTTGTTTGATATGTTGTACTGACTTCTCGTATAGCTTTTTCTCTGGATTTAACACCGCTGCTTTCATGTAGTAAATTTCAGCAGATTTGTAATCGCCCTGGGACTCGGCAGCGAGACCAAGATTGTAATAGATTCGCGCATCTGTTGGAGATACTTTCTCAGCTTCATTCCAGACTTGCTGTGCCAGACTCCATTGAGCAGTTTTTGCAAATACGGTTCCGCTATCAATTAAAGCAGTTCCTTTTTCAATCGGCCTCTTAACCGTAATACGTCTTGGTTCTATTTTTTTCAGAAAATTAGCTACGATTTTTTGTGCCAGAATTCTCTTAATTTCATCATCCGATGGAATCGGTTGTGATTCCTCCCTAATTATTTTACCGCTGGTATAATTTTCAACCAATTGCTGAGAAAAGATTGATTTATTTTTTTGAAGATCAATTAATTGAAAATCAACGTTCAGCTTAGCGTTTCGAACTCGAAAATGTTGATCAATTGTCTGGAGCTTAAATTTTTTCTTTCGCGTTTTTTCACCAGTCTCACTTATTTCTTCAACAACCTGCCCATTTTCATCTCGTTCATATTCTCCAGTCCAGACACTTTTTTCAACCTGTTCGACAGCCTGTTCATCTGGTATAATTTCAAGCGACTTTAATTCTGAAAAAACAATCGCATCAACGTCCACAAATCTGGCAGCTTGACTGAGCGAATCTAACTGTTTGATGTTCTCATAAGTCAATTGGTTTTGCTTTAAAGCAGCGCTGAATTTATTTCTATCATACAGCAAGAAATAATCACTTCTTTTAAGCATCAAGTTCAAATATTCATAAACCAATACAGCATCATCAGCGCCTTCACCGGGGGCAATAACCAGGCTTTTTATCCCAATTAATCCTCTCCCGGCTGGTTGCTGGAATTGAAGCTTAATCCCTGACGAACAGGAGAAAAAAACGACAAAGAACAACAAAATGACTACCCCAAAAAGCTTTCGCCACATTTCACACCAACCCTTTATCATGAATTCAACTCTAATAGTTTTCGACAGAAAAAAAACAGACATAAAATTAGCGCCAATTATTAGATTTTCAGCAAAACTGCACCAGTCGTAAATCCTCCGCCAAAACTAACCAATAAACATAAATCACCTTGCTTCAATCGTCCCTGTTCTACCGCTTCAGTAAGTGCGATCGGGATGGACGCCGCAGATGTATTCCCATAGCGATCAACATTGATAAATACTTTGTCCATAGGAAGTTTAATGCGTCTGGCAGTTGCATGGATGATTCGAATATTAGCTTGATGAGGAATAAGCAGCGCTAATTGACTTGATTTAATTCCCGCTTTTTCTAAAATATCCACTGCTGCATCTCCCATTGCTTTTACAGCAGCTTTAAATACTTCTGGACCCTCCATTTTTAAATAATGAAGATGTTGATCAATGGTCTCATGACTGGCTGGATTTCGGCTTCCTCCGCCTGGCAGATATAGCAGGTCTGCTAAGCGACCATCGCTCTTCATTAAAGTTTTAATTATGCCCCGTTCTCCATTAGAAGGCTGCACTATGGCTGCCCCGGCACCATCTCCAAATAAAACACAGGTCGTTCGATCAGTGTAATCGGTAATTTTAGTCAGCAACTCAGCGCCGATGACTAAAATATTTTTATAAGAACCATTACCGATAAAATTATTGGCTAAGGTCAATCCATAAAGGAAGCCAGAACAGGCAGCGCCAATATCAAATGCCGCGGCTCTGGTCGCACCAAGATTTTTCTGCACGAAACATGCTGTCGATGGGAATGGGAAATCCCCGGTAACCGTTGCAACTATAATAATATCTAGATCTTTAGCTTTAATACCTGCCATAGCCATGGCTTTTTTGGCAGCTTCAGTACTGAGATCTGAAGTGGCTGTTGAATCATCACATTTATGGCGTTCAACCATTCCGGTACGAGCTCTGATCCATTCATCACTTGTATCTACAATTTTTGCCAGGTCAGCATTCGTCAATATCCTTTCAGGAACCACAAATCCCAGCCCCGTAATCATCGCTTGAAAATTATTTTCCAATTTCTTCCTCTTTCAAATTAAATTCCAGTTCAATCTTATCATTCACCCGTTCTTTAATAATTTTTTCCGCCTCGAAGATAGCATTTCGAATTGCCTTTGGCGATGAACTTCCATGGCAGATGATTACAACACCGTTTACCCCCAGGAGTGGAACGCCACCATATTCTGCATAGTCGAAAGTTTTCTTTAAACGACGAAAAGCCGGTCGAAGTAAATAAGCGCCGATATTGTATTGCAGGCGCTTGCCAATTCGACGTCTCAAATTAGTAGAATAAACCTTATTAAATGATTCTGCAAATTTCAATATAATATTTCCAACAAAACCATCACAAACCACCACATCAGCTTTATCACGAAGAATCGCTCCGCCCTCTATATTTCCGATGAAATTTAACTTACTCTCTTCAAGATAGTTATAGGTGGATTGAACCTGTTCATTACCTTTTTTTCTTTCCCCACCAATATTGAGCAAACCAACCCGCGGATTTGTAATTCTAAATAATTTGCTCATAAAAATACTCCCCATTATTCCAAATTCGAGGAGTTGGTGTGGCTTACAATCCACGTTGGTGCCCGCATCAATCAAAAGCGTAGCGCTTCTCCCATTGGGTAGTAATGAGCCAATTGCTGGTCGATTAACGCCATTAATTTTTCTTAGCTGAACAAGTGCTGAAGCCAAAACAGCGCCGGTATTCCCGGCACTGACTACCGCATCAACTTCACCTTGCTTCTGAAGCTTCATCGCAATAGCAATTGATGAATTTTTTTTCTGCCTAAGCGCAACAGCCGGGCTTTCGTCCATTTCTACTTTTTCCGACGCGTGATGAATGGTCAGGGCTAAATCATGGATTCGAAAATGGCGAGATAATTCTTTTTGAATTCGAACTTTATCGCCAACAAGCACAATTTCGAAACGTCCTTTCACTTTACGAGCAGCAGATATCGCTCCTGAAACATTCTGCCGGGGGCCAAAATCTCCACCCATTGCGTCAACCGCAATCTTCATGGTTCATTCCAGGTAAAAATTGTTTTTCTATTTTTTCTTTTTAGCTCTCTTTTGGTACAAAAACCATGCGCTCATTATAGAACCCACAATTGGGACATGCGCGATGAGGCAATTTCGGCTGATTGCAATTGGAACATTCTACTACATTCGGCGCAGATAGTTTCCAATGGGTTCTTCTTTTATCTCGTCTCGTCTTTGAATGTCTTCTCTTTGGTAATGGCATAATATCCTCTCAATATTTTTTTAATCTTTTAGCTTATAAAACCAAATCGCTCATATTGGATCAGAAAACCCATCAAACCACCTCAAGACACCCAATATGAGCGGATATATTTTAAATGCAATTTATTTTAATTGTTAAATTGTAAGCTTTTCAATTTCTCCCATCTTGGATCAATGGTTTCCTGCTGGCAATCACATGCCTCATGATTTAAATTCACCCCACAATGAGGACATAGACCCCGGCAAGTTTCTTTGCATAAATACTTCATCGGTAAAACTAACAATATATTTTCTCGAATATCCGAACATAAATCGATTTCGGTTTCACTCTCCCCGAGGAATCGAAATTCATCATCCTCAAATTGATCGCTGGTATACTTTGAATAAATAAGCTGAAAAGCAGCATTCAATTTTTGATCGAAATCGTCCAAACAACGATCGCAACAATAATGAATAATTGTATTTAAGTTAACTTTTATGAAATATTTATCGCTAAACTTCTGAACTTCAACATCCACATCTATATCATTTGGGAATAGTGCTAATATTTGTTCTTTCTCATCAAATCCCAGGTCCCCCGGTTTAATTTGAAATTTTAGCCAGTTGAGATCCTCATGTAATTTAACAAGGTTTATCTTCATTTTTCAGACATCGTTTTGAGAAAAAAATAAATCCAATTTAATAAATTTATTATCAATTGTCAAGTTAAAAATTATTTTATTAAATGAATACCATTCATTTTTTCAAGAGGAATAACAATTTGGTAAACCCAGGTTTGTTTGGCAAGACATCACGATGACTGCTAATCCTAGATTATTCCTAAAAAAACGTAGGGCGTAGAGCGTAGGGCGTCGTAAAACCCACCTTGAACGCTCTGCGCGCAACGCCCACGCCCTTCAATTAGGTTGAAAATTAAAACTTTTTCCACTCCGAAACATCACTCCAATTTTACCGGCCACTGCGCTTGCTTGCAGCAGTGCTTTTTTAAGCCGTTGCGGAGAATGTGACAGACCGGCGACAAAAATCCCCGGCTGATTAGAATTTAGTGATTTCATTATGCTATCATTTTCGGAAAAGAATCCATCGTTATCTACCGACACATTCACCACGTCGGCAATTTGATGATTATTTGGATGTGGAATGATTCCATTGCTTAACACTACCAGATCGGATTCCAGTTGAACCGGCTGATTTGTCAGGCGATTAAGAATCTTGATATTAAATTTTCCATTTTCAGATTTTATTTGAGGTGCTTTATCCATTCGGATGAAATTAACACCATTCTCGATAGCTTCTGTATAATTATCTTCCTCAAAATCATAAACCCGAATATCGCGATGCAGGATGTTGATTTCTGCTTCTGGTTGGAGTTCTTTTATTTTCAGTGCATTTTTGATTGCCTGTTCGCAGCAGATCTGGCTGCAGTAGGGGCGATCTGGCTGTCGTGAGCCGACACACTGAATCATGACAATTTTTCGATATGGAAAATCTTTATTTGATATAAGTTTATTTAATTCAATTTGGGTCACGACGGTTTTATTTTCACCGTAATTAAATTCAACCGGCTGATATGATTCCGCTCCAGTGGCAATCACGATGGCGCCCACCGTTATTGATTTTTCAGTTTCATTTTCATCTAAAATTAATTTATAACTACCATAGTTACCTTCAAGTTTTTTGACCTGGCTTTTCTTATGGACTGTAATTTTCGATTGATTTGAAACCTGTTCATTAAGTTTTCCGATTATATCAGCAACATTCTCGATATGCCAGAAAATCTGTTGGTCTTGCGCGATAATTTCTGATCCCTGAACTAATAGATGAACATTATACCCCTGATCAGCAATATCCAATGCAGATTGTAACGCTGCGATTGAGTCTCCAATAACAGCGGCTTCTGTTATTAGCACAGTTTTAGTTTCTTCCGGGGATGAAGTCTTTTTTTCTGACTTTATTAATGCTGTTAATTTTTGTTTAACATCCTCAGTATTCCACCCGGTGTTTTTCATTTCAGTATCAAATATCATTATTCGATCCCTTGATAAACCTGCTGATTGGATCAGTTGCTGAAACATTTGTAGATGGCCCGGCTCTGAATAACAGGGGGCGATAATCACTCGTCCTAAATTTTCCTTTTCAATCGCTTCA
Organism: uncultured bacterium; assembly: GCA_965603055.1. Taxonomy (GTDB): domain Bacteria; phylum Zhuqueibacterota; class Zhuqueibacteria; order Thermofontimicrobiales; family Thermofontimicrobiaceae; genus CBFDBN01. Next base: position 22,332 of record CBFDBN010000008.1, read on the forward strand.
CTAATTTTTTGTTTACCCGTCGTATTACATCCATATTCCAGTTCTGCTATGTACATATTTCCATTGGATTTTTCCATAGATTTTATTACATCATCTGGATCAAAATTCAATTGTGAATTCAAGCCATATCGACAGAAGAAAATACCGATCCGGTCACTTTTATTTCGTTCTTTTACTTTGATTGGATATTCTAATTTGCCATTCAGCTGAGCATCTTTTTTGATTAGGGATTGCATAACTTTTCCAGCGACAGCGCTGGCTTGTGCTAAACTGCCTGATAGATCAGTGGGAGAAGTCAAAGAACCAGCGAACCATACATCTTCACCCGGTGTTGCAACTGGAGCTTCGGCTGAATTGGGAAAGAATCCATATTTATTTAATCGAGCACCAACCTGCCGGCTCAGCCGTTTGATACCTGCTGACGATGTAATTCCAGTAGAAAGAACTACCAGGTCAAAATCTGCGGTCTCATCAGCACCATTCTTTGAATATTTAATTGTTAGATTGGTATTCTCGGAATTTTCCATTACCTGTTCTACTTTTGCCTGAACAAATTTAACTCTAAATTCATCTTTTGCTCTTAAAAATGATTGTTCTGAATCTCTGGAAAACGGACGAATGTCAGTATAAAACATTGTAATCTCTAAACCTTCGACTCGATCGATTGCCATCATCGACTGTTTCAAAGCAGTGATGCAGCAGATATTGGAGCAATAATTGGCACCAAGACCTTCTTCCCGAGAACCCACACATTGAATAAATGCAATCCGTTGGGGTACTTCACCATCGGAGGGACGCATGATAAGACCACCAAAAGGACCGTTAGCATTCAATATTCTTTCGAATTCGATATTGGTAATAACGTTGGGATAATAGGCATATCCCAATTCAGGTTTTTTTCTGGCATCAAAAGTCTCTGTGCCGGTTGCAACTACAATCGAATCGACCTCAACTGTGGTATATTCCTCTTTCTGATCGTAGACGATAGCTTGTTGATCACACTCTGCCAGGCACAATCCACAGCCGATACAACGACGGCAGCTCAAACATCGACTCGTTTCCCGTAATGCAATTTCTTCAGTGAAACCCTGCTCGACCTCTTCAAAATTTAAACTTCTTTCTACAAGAGATAAGTGAGGCATTTTTTGACGTGGTGTTGGAATATCTTCAAAATCGGTTATGAACTTATCTTTTTTCATTTATTGCTCTGCCATTCTGATTTATGATTAATCAAATCTGTCGATTGTTCATTATTATTATGCTTTCTTCAGAAACTTCTCAATCGAGTTCGCCGCCTTATGTCCCGCAGCAATCGCTTCGATCACAGTAGCAGGACCGGTAACAGAATCGCCCCCGGCAAAAACCTCGGGGCGATTGGTTTGCATGGTGCGAGAATTGATATCAAACGAATTCCAGCGATTAATGGACAAACCATGACCTTCGTGTAAGAATGAGATATCCGGCTGCTGGCTAATGGATGGAACGATTACATCGGTTTCGATTTCAAATTCTGAGCCTTCGATGGGCACTGGCCGTCTCCTGCCGCTGGCATCCAATTTACCCAGTTTCATTCGGGTACACTTCATGCCCACGACTTTACCATTCTCACCCAGGATCTCAACTGGCGCTGCTAAATAGGAAATTTTAACGCCTTCTTTTTCAGCTTCTTCAATCTCCCAGGGATTGGCTGGCATCTCTTTGACGGTTCTTCGATAAACAATGTGGACTTCCTCTGAACCCAGGCGTAACGCGGTTCTTGCAGCGTCTATCGCTGAATTTCCGCCCCCGATGACAACAACTTTTCGACCCGGTTTGGTTGTATCTCCCAGGTTAACCCGGCGCAAAAATACGATACAATCCAGAAATCCTTCAAAATCATCCTCGCCGGGGACGCCTAATTTTAAACCCCGATGAGCACCGATTCCCATGAACACGGCTCGATATCCATCAGATAATAAATTATCAAACGTGTATTCCTTGGTGATCGGTGTATTCAGCTTAAGCTCAACTCCCAGGTCACAGATGTAATCGACTTCAGTCTGGATGATATCCCGGGGCAAACGGTATTCGGGAATTGCCAGCCAGAGCATTCCCCCCGGAACTGGTGCAGCTTCAAATATGGTGGATCGTATTCCTTTGAGCGCCAGATCATGAGCCACAGTTAATCCGGCTGGTCCCGAGCCAATGACGGCAGCCTTGCCCAGCTTTTCATTGACCGGCGGAGCAACCGGCTTCGGTATCTTCCCCTGTTTTTTCAATGCTAATTCATAATCAGCCACGAACCGCTTTAGCGCATCAATTGCCACTGGCTCATCCTGTTTCCCTCGATTGCAAGCACTTTCACAGGGATGATTACAAACCCGGCCACAGATAGCCGGCAACGGATTTTTTTCGCGAACAACAGCCAGCGCGTCCAGGTAGCGACCGTCAGCAATCAAGCCGATATATTTCCGAATATCGATATGGACCGGGCAGGTCTCCTGGCAGATCGGTGTCTCTTTTTCAATCTCATAGCAGTATGAAAAAGCGCTCTTATCATTAATATCAATCGCGGTTCGCAGTGAAAGTCCTTCGTCAAATCGATTGTAGGGTTTTATGGGACAAACTTCAACGCAAGCGCCACAATCGATACATTTTTCATTAACTCGATAGGGATTCTTTCGTATATTGGCTTCAAAAACACCATTTCGCTTTTTGATACTGAGAATATCAGCATGAGTAATCAACTCAATATTGGGATGGCGGCTTACCGCATCTATTTCGGGTGCCATCTGGCATACTGCTGGCAGATTCGAAGGGAAAGCCCGATCCAGTTTCGCCATTGTGCCACCAATCGTCGGCTTGCTCTCCACTAAAAAGACTTTAACGCCTGAATTTGCCAGGTCTAGTGCTGTTTGAATTCCAGTTATTCCCGCGCCACAAACTAACACAGATCCCGGTCGCTTCGTTTTCTGTTCACTCATATTTTGATCTCGAGTTTCCTTTGATTTGTTTTCGGACAGTCTTAATTTTTTCCTCTATCTTTCATTTCAACAACAGACTTTTTCGCGTTAATACGTTTTGATTAGCTCGAACCTGGTAATAATAAATCCCGGATGGTAAATCTCCAGCATTCCATTCAACTTCGTATCTGCCGGGATTTTGCCGTGCTCGAACCAGTAACGCTACTTCCTGTCCTGAAATATTAAACACTTTGAGCTTGACTTCCGCTGGCTCATTCAACTGGTAACGGATTGTCGTCCTGGGATTAAATGGATTAGGATAATTTTGAAATAACTCAAACCGCTGTGGAACGTTGCCAGATGTAACATTTCTGGCAGAAGTTAAAAAATTAGTCATAATATTGACGCTCTTTGCTGTTGAAAAATTCGGATCCGGGTTGGGATTCGTTGCATCGCTCATCCCGGTTACTGTGGCAATAATTCCATAGTCGTTCGTGACCCAATAGTAAATAACATTAATTTCGAGCGGATATTTTAAGCCAGGGAACAATGCTGGAATCGCAAAAGTGCTATGATCCTGTCGGATTCTGAGGCAGGAAAATTCCCCGAAATGAGTCTTGATCGTTCCCCAGGCATCGATTTGATTATGATTTGAGTCTATTATAGTTGCTTTAAGTCCTAAATAAACAGTATCTAACTCAAGGACAGATGCCCAATTCTGATCTCCATAATTGACTGGTAAGTTCAACTGCGGTTTGGTGCGTTTGGCGACAACAATTTCCTCAATTGACGTATCAGCACCCACAGCTTTGAATATCCCTCTTCCTAACTGGGTTAGCTCTGTGTCAGTTAACCGAACGTAATTGTAAGTAATTAAAGTAGTATCTTGAATATATTCAGTAACCTGATAAGCAAGATTCCCAATAGGGAATCGATGTGCAAACGGGGAAGTACCAAAATCTACAACCCGCCAGTAATCTTCCCCGGTGAGGGGGATATTGCTAAAATCCCAGGTTTTATTTGCACCGGGTTCGCCAAGATTGATCGTAACTGTATCAGCGGTTCCCATTACAAAATAATCGCCCAATTCACTCGGGGCATCATCCTTTGTTAACGTAATCTGTGCAAGGATGAAATTTGATATACCAAATGTTAATAGTAATCCCCCAACCATTA
>CBFDBN010000009.1:0-25591 GCA_965603055.1 uncultured bacterium
TCTCGAAGATAAAATTCTCGCTGGTTCTTTCCCATTTCAGATTGAACCTGGGTTTGAATTTTCGATCCCATTTCCAAAACTTCTAATTCACGATTGAGATAGACTGTCAATTTTTCCATTCGGTCCCTGATGTCCAGGGTTTCCAGAATATCTTCTTTTTCATATAAAGACAGGTTTAAATTTGATGCTAATAAATCAGTCAACCTGCCAGGATCCTCCATATTCATAACAGCAATTTGTAACTCATCGGGAAGATTAGGCACCAAAGTGAGTATTCTTTGAAATTGATTTGAGATGTTCCGAACCAGTGCCTGCACTTCAAGATTCATGTCAAGTTCGTCCGGAAGAGTTGTGATTTTGGCAACAAAGTAAGGTTTATTTTGAACAAATTTATGGATTTTAAATCGAGACATGCCCTGCACAATGATCCGCAAGCTTTCATCTGGAAATCGAAGCATTTTTAAGACATAAGCGGCAGTACCAAATTCAAACATTTTATCAACATCAGGATCCTCTAATTCGGGTTGCTTCTGTGCAACTAATCCTAATAATTTATTATTCTCCATAACCTCATCGATGAGGCGCATGGATTTTGGCCGAGCAATAATGAGTGGCGTCACCATATATGGAAAAACGATAAAATCTCGTAATGGTAAAATTGGCAATTCATCAGGGATATTAATATTGTCTACCTCATCAATATCTTTTAGCCGGGCAAAGCTACCTTCTTGCATAAATGACTCCTGAATATTATTAAAAGTGTCAAAAAACTTAATAAAAACAAAAAGAAATATTTATTGATATCTTTTAAAAAAAATAAGCCTGAATATAAGTATGTTTTCATTAATTTACAAATGAAATAAAATTAATTTTTTATAAAATGCAGAGATAAAAATTCATGACGATCCCCAGTATTTGGCTTTTTTAATTTGGTTCATACTTTTTCACTCGATTTCAAGGCAATCTTTCGAAATCGTCCCAAATCATCCTGCTTTCCGGCAACAACTAAAATATCACCTGCCTCGAAAATTCGGTCGGGATCGGGTAATTCGCTGGTTAATCCAATTTCACTAAGTTTCTTTTTCACGGCGAGGATGTTAACTTCATACTTCGCCCGAATGTCCAATTCCTTAATTGACTTTCCAATAAAACCTTCGATGACTGGCACAAAATCGATCTTAAAATCACCCGGCAGTTGTACCAAATTACGAGATTTTTCTGATCCCAATTCCCGAACATACTTCACACCCAAAACATCTTTTCTCAATATTTCTCGATTATACAATTTAATGATCTCCTTTCTGGAAATCGCTCCAATTAACTTATTCGAACCATTTCCCTCAATCACCGGAAGATGATCGCTTTCAACCCGCTCAAATTTATGCATACAATCCGCTAATGTGGTCTCTGGCGTTACCATCTCCTCAGATGGAATCAGTAAATCTCGGGCAATAATGAGGCGGTCCAAATCCTCATCCGCGCTCAATACATCTTTCACCAGGTGGGTTGATAATGAACCTGCTAAATTGCCATTTTCAGTTACCACATAATAGTACGGCTCTTTATTTGTCATAAATATCTTTATTATTTCCTTTAATCTTTTACATTCCTCAATTGTGGGTGGATCAGTCTCCATTAAATCACCGACTGAAAATGATCTCATAATTATTTCTTCCTGTCCCTGGCTAATCGTGATCCCTCGTCGCGACAGTTTTTCCGTGTAAATCGAATCATCCTTAAGTTTTCGCGCCAGAATGGTCGCCATGGTACAAGCAATCATCAGTGGAAGAATGATTTTATAATCGCTGGTTAATTCGAATAGGATTAGAATCGAAGTAATCGGGGCATGTGTTGCACCGGCGACCACTGCTCCCATACCAACCATAGCATAAGCACCGCTATTAGCTGTGATTGTGGGAAAAATTCGATTCAAGATCATCCCAAAGGTACCGCCGGTTACGGAGCCGATGAATAACGACGGCGCAAAAATTCCTCCTGATCCGCCAGATCCAAGCGTGATAGTCGTCGCTAATATTTTCATAAATATTAATGAAAGGGCTACATACCAGATGAAATTACCTCGCAATGCAAATTCAATGGCTTCGTAACCGACTCCATAGATATGAGTTCCGTAGGGAATGAACGTAATCATTAATCCAATCAATAATCCACCGATTGAGGTCTTCAAATATTCCGGGATTGGTATTTTATCGAAAATTTCCTCGGATTTGTAGACCAACGCGGAAAAAAGAACTGCTACAGCTCCCGCTATAAGTCCTAAAATAAAATAAAACGGAATTTCCCATGGGCTGGTGAGTGAATATTGAGGGACAATAAACGCTGGATAATTACCTAAAAATGCCCGAGAGACCACAGTTGCCATAACCGAAGATATAATTATCGGGCTGAAATTAGTCAGTGCAAAATTTCCGATAATGACTTCAAGTGCAAAAAAAGCACCGGCAATTGGAGCGTTGAATGTAGCGGCAATTCCTGCCGCAGCGCCACATCCAACGAGCACTTTGAGCCGCTCATTTGATACGTTCAACCACTGCCCAATCGTCGAGGCAAATGCAGAACCGATCTGAACAATGGGACCTTCGCGACCGACTGATCCGCCTGTCGCAATCGTAATTGCTGACGCAAATGCTTTCACAAACACGACTCGAGGTCTGATTCTGCCGTTTTTGAGCGCGACAGCTTCCATGACTTCGGGGACTCCGTGACCTTTCGCCTCACGAGCAAAAAAGTATATCATTGGACCAACCACCAGGGCGCCCATAATTGGAACAATTAATTTTATATACCATGGTAATTGTGATAACGCATCCAGAACTTCACCGGAGCTGCCAATGGCAAAATTTTGAAAAAATGCGATGAGTTTTCTGAAAGCGATCGCGCCAAAGCCACCTAATATGCCAACGATAATTGCCAGAATTATAATATAGGTGTTCTGACTGAATTGAGTATAACGAATAAATGCATCGCTTAATCTCTTGATACGATTTTTAACCAACCCTCCCTCGTTCATCTTTTTAACCTTATAATTATTTTATTGTATCGGAATTTCAAAATGGCAGAATAATTTGTTGGCAAAATAATTTTTTAAATTATTTTGCCTATTTTATTAACACAATTCGAATATCCATAACATTCGTATTCGTAGGACCTGGCTTGATTAGATCGTTCAGCTTTTCAAAATAATGATAAGAATCATTGTTTTGAAGATATTTGAGTGCGTCAAGTTTTAGCTGTTTGGCTCTATTAATTGTTTCCCCGTCAGCGATTGCCCCGGCAGCGTCAGTTGGACCATCAGTCCCGGCGCTTAAAACGACCAGGTTATCAATTCCTTCAATATCCATCGCCGCTGCGAGCACAAATTCCTGGTTCCTGTCCCCAAGTCCTTTCCCCCGGATTGTCACCGTGGTTTCACCCCCGGAAATAATACTGGCAGGTTTTTTTATGGGATTGCCGGTTTTGTTCACCTCTTTGGCGATTGCTGCATGAATCCGCGCCACATCCTTGGTTTCGCCTTCCACAAATAAGGCAATATTGCCGAACCACCGCCAGAGATCAAACAGATGACCGAATCTCTCTCGTTTCGCTTTTTCAGAAAATCTACAATCTCTTTAGCGCCTTTCATCCCAGCTGCGTCAGGGACAGGGTGACCGGCCTGGTTAATTTTGATCTTGGCAGATACTTGATCCAAGTGTCCATACTTAACGCTCACGATGTCAGCACTAAGATCGTCGCCAAGGACTTCTTCTGCACCCCTTGCCTTGCCATGGCTGCTGCTTTGCCAAAACCAATTAAGCAAATATTATCATAAGAATTCAGGTCAAAAGAGGAATCCTTGACGAATAATTTTTCACCCTCTTTTTTTGAAATTTTGTTACAGCATTTATTGGATCGACAGCCTTTAAAGAAGTATTGAAAATGTCCAGTGCTTCTTTTCGCATCGAAATTAGAACATTATTTCCAATCGTATGATCTCCTCGTTAAATTGAGTTCAATTATTATTTCGACTTTATAATATAATAATTTATCTCTTAAAAATAAAGAGTTTTCTTTGTTTATTTTAAGGAAATTTAATTTTAAGGAGCATTTCGGGAAGTAAATGAAAATAGGAGATTTTGATCTATGCTAAAGCCAAATTGGTTTTCTGAAATTTAGAATTTGAAAATCGGCTCCAAATGCCTCACCCGACAGGGCATTCCACCATTTTGAAACTCACAATCATCCCAATAAAAGCATTTAACTGAGCAGATCACATCACTTTCCCGTTTACCGGCTGCTGGATATTCTGCGGAATGTGATTGAACCTTTCGCCGCATTTGCCATTTTTTGAGGAACCTCTCAATGCGATTCTTTTTGAGTAACTTAATAGTAATGATCTTTGCCAGGCTTCGGGATGCTGGTGAACCAGGATTGTGAAGGATAAATGGTCGCAGGTCTTTTGCCGATTGACGCATGTTTTCATCGTATTCGATGTAGCCAATATAATCAAGATTTATGGAAAGCAACTCGGCGGCAGCGGTTCGAATTGCCATACCTTCCTTTATTTCGTCAGGATCCATAATCATGTTTAAAATCAGCTTGGTGTGAAAGGAGTTCAGCTCATCTTCAACACGTTGTGCGATTTCAGTACTAGTTTGATGTGCTTTTTCAAGTAAGTCTGCAATTGGAACAGTCAGTTGTGTCAGGTTATTAAGTCCTTCTATTTCAAGCAGCGACAGAATTTCTGCTTCATTTCTAAATGCTTGTTGTAATTTCCTGATCAAACACAATTTAATAAAATCGAACGCTTCCTGAATAGCAGTCGGTTCAGGAGTTGTCACAACAATTCCTTCATCCACGGCAAGGAAGAAATCGATCACATTAAACGTAGTCCCGGCAGCTAAATCCATAATAATATAATCTGCATTGAGTTTTCTTAAATCCCGAATAAGTTTTTGCTTCTGGCTATATTTAGGATTGGCAATTCCCAGTGTTCCGCATGCGCCGCTGATCAATTTTAAATTAGCAATGGGTGAATCTAAAATAATATCTTCAAGTGTTTCTCGTTCCATTGTGTAGTAATCAAGGAAGGTATACCGGGGTTCAAGAAATCCCATGCAGGTATGCAAATTGGCACCGCCAAAATCGGCATCGATCAAAATTACTTCTTTTCCCAGGGCGGCAAGACCAACACCCAGTGAGGCTGTCAGAACCGTTTTCCCGACCCCGCCTTTGCCACTGGCAATCGCCATGACTTTACGACCATAATCTTCCAATTTATCGACATTAAATAGATGTTTAATCTGCTCGAGCTGTTCAGCTTTTATCCACTCGTCATTTTCTTCTGACCAAACATAATCATTCAGAGAAAATTTTCCTTTCCGGACTAAGGTTCGCAGTTCAGTGGTTGTTATAGGACCATACTGTTCCTCATTGACACGTACCAGCAAGTTGCTTTGCATTTAATAAACCTCTCAGTTAATTATTTTAGAAACACTTAAATGGTTCAATTCGGTGGGAATTATAAAACAGCATAAAAGGAAGCAATAATTATTCCTAAATGTTTTAGAATGCATGAAGTTACAATTAATTAATTGGAAGGAGAAAAATTTAAATCTGTAATTCTTCTTTACAGAGAGTAGAGTATTGAAACGATACAATTAGGATAACAAAATTGAGAGAGGCGACAGTTAGAAAGGAAATTTTTAAATCTCAAGTCAGGCACAAATTTGTCTCAAAATTAATCATGATATTTCTTGAAAATTTGCTAATTTTTATTTATCTTAAGAGCAACATGGATTATTTGTATAATATGAAAAAATCTGACAATGAAAACAAAATAAAGACGGATTACCAGGAAAGTTTTGAATCGAAAGAATGATTGTTAAAACGACCGTATATCTAAAAATCGCTTTAAAAATAAGTTTCTGTGAAAGGTATTAATATGTTACCCCAGGAAGAATCAGAATTAATTGAGTTTAAGGAATGATTTTTAAATATTTTTGAAGATAGAGTTGAAGTTGAAAGCCCGGGTAAATTACCCCTACCATTAATCTTAGAGACTTTTGAAAATAGAAGTGTTCTCCGAAACATAATTATTGGGCGGTTGATGTTCAATATCAAGAAAATTGAAGCGTGGGGAACCGGTATTACAAGAATGAAGAGATTGATGCGAGAACATGGTTTAAAAGAACCTGAGTTTAAGGAATCACAGGTTTCTTTCACGGTGATTTTTTGGGGACCAGAAGATAAAATTCTCGAAAATAATGCCATAGATAATTCTCAAAGCTAAGACTATAACATTTTGTCGATCTTCACAGTACTGATACATTCTGTTTATCACATATCTTTAATTGTCAATTGTCAATTATTAATTGACAATTGACAATTATTTTTGAGATTCTATCAGTCATTTTAAAAACATCTAATCCTGATTGGTATAAACACTATCCACAACCGTTTTTTCAAGATAAATCAGCTTCATTACCGGCACCTGTTCCGGGACTTTATTGACCGGGGGCGCTTTGTATTTCATTAGATTCGGATCATAGCCCCACATTTCAATCGCTGTGACATCGTTATCCTGCTCCAGGTGGAGTTTGATGGGCACGCCGTTATAATTACGACGAAGCCCCCGTAATAGTTCTGCAAAAATTCCTCCTTGTGCCCGTACTGAATCCGGGGCATTTTCAAAGAACTCTGGCGAATCATTAGAATTTGCCGTGAACTTGATATTGCCGCCAAAACTCCACCTATTCATAATTTTCTGAGCCTTATTACTGGGCGTAAGGAGATAGAATCTTCCACCGGGATAGGTTCGTGCGATGTCCATCTCACCGAATCCATCTCCCGATATATCATAGATTACCATTTTTTTTACTTCCTTTTCGGGAATCATGAAATCTTCGACAAAGAATTTAATCAGTTTTTGATTGATAATTGTTGTCGTTTGAACAATTGTTTGATCCAGGTAAATGCTTTTTTGTTGAGCGAAGCTTTTGTTATTTAGCGTGATAAATAAGATAAAAACAGTTACGAAACTGATCCACATTGAAATTCTAATTTTGCGACTCATGATCTACTCCTGTGTTTGTTTCCTTTTTTGATTCACTTTGCTTCCATTTTTTAAAATACTCTCTTGCTTCTTCATAAAGACCGGCGCTTTTGTGTGCTCTTACCATTAAAGACAACAACTCATTCGAATCTTCTGTCGAAAGTCCATTATTGTTATCTAATGCTTTCTTGCCGTAGAAGATTGCTTTCTCAGGATCATTCCATAAAATTGTAACCAATTCGATATATGACCTGGCAACCTGATCCCATTCAAAGGATGCTGCTTTGGTGAAATATGCCAGCGCCAGCTTCTTTTCCTGCTTTTCTCTTGCTTCAATACCCAAGCGATACAACATTGCCCCGTAACTATTGAGAAAGGGCTTAATTTCTTCAGCCGTGGTAGGAATTTCGCCCCGGGTAAAGGTATCATAAACCTGTCGCATTTTTTCAACTGCCTGGGCTTTTCGACCCAGTATTTCAAATTCCACAACGGCGAGCTTATGATAAACAGACAATTTAGCCTTTTTGGTTTTTAAAATAGTAATTAATTTTTCACTTGCTTTTGCCATTTTTTCGAATGCTTTATTATTCTCAAGGATCAAAATTTTATCCCAGAGTTCAGCAGCCCGAATATTTCCACCGTCCCAGTTGATCCATTTCATGTAGTTCTCGACATCTGCTTTTTCTTGTGGAGTACGGGCAAATTTTTCTGCCACTTGAAAGGATTTTACTGATTTAGCTGCTTCATACAATCGGGCATAAACATCGCCCTGCGCGTACATATAATAAAATAACATCGATGTATCCGGGGGAGACTCAAAACTCGTTTTGAGCATAACCATCTGGGCTTTTTGAATATTGAGTAATGCCTTGTCATAATCTTTTGCTGCCAGGTAATTTTCTCCCAATAGACGAAACAACTCATGTTCACCCTTTTCGATACGTGTCAACCTTTCCAAGATTTCTATTGATTTGTCAAAGTTTTTTTCCATTCCAAACATGTGCTGTAGATTGTAATAAGTGACTGCCAAAAGGGCCCTGGTATTTTTATCGAAGGGATTAATTGCAACAGCTTTTTCCAGGTGTTCTTTTGCCTGTTGACAATACCCCTGTGCCTCTAATGCTTTCTTTTCATTTGTCCCATTTTTAGACAACTTTTTAAACCGATCGAGGTATTGTGCGCCAAGACCGTACTCACGATCGAACACCTGCTTCTCGGCGTCTGATAGTGAACTGCTTTTCTTCACTTTCTGCTCAAGATAAGCCCAAAATTTATCGACCTTTTCGATCTCTTTCTTCCCAACACCTGCCAGTTGATCCGCCTTCCTTTCCCGTTCCGTGGACACGAAACTGGCATTTGCAATTTTGTGAGATTTGACTACGGTAGTACTATCCAAGCCGGGGGGGATATTTAATCTTGTGGCTTGTTTTCGACCAGAAGAAGCACACCCGATAATACCAGCAAAAACGATACCGACGAGTGAATAACAAATTAATAGTTTGATGGTTGATTTCATACCAGTTTTATCCTTTATTTAAATTTTGTATTAGTGAGTGGCGGTTGGTGAGTGGTTGCTATTATAATAAATTACTATGAAGCTAACAACGACTCACCACTAACCAATAACTACTAACTAATAATCAGTAACCACTCCCCAATCTATCCCCGACTCTCCGGCTGTTGCAGCCACCACGACCAGAAAATTTGGTAAAAAGTAGTAGCTTTAGCCCCAGGGGCTCTTCTCGAACTAATTAATGATTGGATTTTATCCGTATTGCGAATAACGTCGCCGATGGTCAAGAAATTGCTCTCCTCACGAATGCCATTGTCTTTGAGTAAGGTGAAATCGTTACCTTCAACAAGACATATCCGTAATAACAGCTCGACTTCATTGCAGGACAAGAACAGCGTATAATTTTTTCCACTCATATTGAATGGAATTGCCGATGATAAGTCACTACCTCGGTGTCCCATATCATAAGCGACCAATTTGGGGATTGATCCAGGATGGGCTTTCATCCATTTAATTAATGCATGAATGTCCAGACTGGCGCTGCCTCCACCTGATCCAGCTGGAAGCGAAATAGATGCCCCGCCATCGCCATTTCCAATACCACTTCCTCGACTGGCGCGACTCGTTCCCCTTCCTGATAATGCTAAACCATTTCCTCCTGAACCAGACCCGGTACCAATCGAGCTGGTGCCGCCAATACCGACTTTTGGTCCATTGGCGCCGCCTTGTGACGAACGTCTCCCGGCTGAAAAGGAAGCGCTTCGATTTTCCAGGACGCCGCTTAAATCAAAATTGTCTAAAGTCCGTCCCTGTCGATTTACTTCGGTCGAAACTCCAGCCACCTGGGGATTTGATCTGTTTGAACCACCTTTCCTGGCAGCATTTGTCTCTCGCGAAATTAATTTTTTCATATCAAATCCTTGTGCCAGGGAGGCAACACTTATAGTTTGTTTTGTTTGCCGCTTTGTATTGTGTTTCTCCCGTTTATTGGATTTAGTGATAACAACTTTCTTAGGCTGCAGCTTTATTTGTTGGGGCAGCTCCCTTTGGACCTGGGGAGTGAAGCGCAGTTTCATTAATTCCCTCAGCTCCATCTTTTTTTTCGGCTTGTCAGGATCGTCAATAATACCGGTGAAAGCTAAAACCTGGGCAAAGATAAACATCAGCAACATGATCCCCAGTGTAATCCAGGCGGAGATCGTTAGTAAGTTATTTTGTTTTCTGAAATAATCAATTATAGTTTTCATAGTCTAAATTCTTTTCAATTTTGTTTTTTTGACAAATATCCAATACATCAACTAAATTTTGCATGATACTTGACTTGTGGGGTTCAATTGTGACAATAAGCTTCATTCTTCTGTTTATGTAACCATTATTCTGGCGGATAAGAAGATTTTCCAACTCATCCACAGTTTTGCAATTCCATTTTCTACCATTATCCTTAAAACTGAACGTATTTTCATTAACATATAAAAATGCTTCATGAGGCATTTGTAGTGGTGGATTGCTTTCCCCGGCAGATGGCAAATCAACATATTCTGTTTTAAGCCGGCTGATTGCTATGAAGCCGAGAAGAATAATCAGTGCCACATCGATTAACCTGATCATCAAGCGGGAATTCATAAGTTTTCCTCCTATTGCCCATTGAGTTTAACAACATCGAGACCTTTGGGAATACCCAGGTCTCTGCACAACTTCGCTACTGCTAAACTATGTTCGACCGATGAATCCCAATTCGCCCTGATCCTGACGCCCAACTGTTCGTTTTTTAATGCCAGTTCATTTGCTTTTCCCATTAAATATCGCTTTAACTCATTAATATTGTTTAATACCAAATTCCCGGCATCGACCGGGTATGTTCCTTCGCGGGTAACTCCAACGACAACCGTGTTGGCGTCATCGGGCGCAGTTTCTTCCGCCTCAGTGCTCTTGGGCGGTTCGATTGCAGCACTGGAGCCGATTTGAGAGACCGCGATGAAACCGAATAACAAAATAAAAACGATGTCAATCATTCGTATCATTAAAGTACTTTTGCCCAATCTCAATTACTCCTTATAAGAAACGTAGAGCGTTAGGCGTGGAGCGTAAGATAAAATACGCTCCACGCTACAATCTACGATTAGTTAACTTTTTATTACAACAAAACGAGACTCAAAACTGAAAATCAAATTAAAATAATAAGTTAAATATTATTTTAAGTACAATATTCGTTTGCTTACCTGGTAATTATTGATATTCATCTTATACAGGTAAACTCCGCTGACGGCCTGTTGTCCCCGGTCATTTTTACCATCCCAGGATACAACATGATTGCCAGCTTCCCGATTTTCAGCAACGAGGGTACGTATTTTTTGTCCCATCAGGTTGTACACCTCAAGTTTTACCACTCCCGGGTTTGCCAGTGAAAACTGGATCGAAGTTTTCCCATTGAACGGGTTGGGATATGCTGCTCCCAACAGGTATTCTCCAGGTGCACCGGCTTGATTGCTTTTATCAAATATATCGGTAGTTGAAGCTACGGCGCTGATTGGACCGTACATTGTTGACTGACCCGAAAGGCTGACATCTGCTATTTTGTAATAGTATGTGACACCGGCTTCTACACTTGTGTCCTGGAATGAATAATTATGAATCCCATTTGGACTATTCAATACCGGAATAACATCTTCATTAATTAATGAATAATCACCCAATTCGGAAATACTTTTGAAGATGTCAAAACCGAGGTTCTCAGTTCCAGATAGCGTAGACCAGTTTAGCCAGATTCCATCAAAGTTACTTTGAAAATTAAATGAATCGAGTTGAACCGGGTTGTATGTTAACTGCCCTGTCGCTGTAAAACCAAAATCAACATCTAAAATCGGGTTACTATCGACAACACTAATGGGACCGGCTGGATCGTTGTTTGTTGTCAGCACAACCGATGTATCGGTCATGTATGGATGATCGATGTCAACGAAATAGTTACCCGGTTTCAAGTATTGGAATAAATAGTAACCCAGGCGATTGGTTCTAACGCTGTCCACCAGTGTATCTGCCGTCGCTTCAAAAGTGTTGTTACCATTGTCTTTAAACAACGAGACCAACACGGTTGGCACCCCAGCTTCTCTCGCATCTTTAACGCCATCAGAATTTCTATCGTGAAAAATCTGGTCGCCAATGCTGCCCATGCCAGTTTCTTCACGGGGGAGCTTTAAAGCGATCATATTCCAGACACCGCTATAAGGTGTACTATTGGGGCCATCCGTTTGAGATTCCAGTTGAAAAGCAATCCATCCTTGCTCTGATTGAACCGGCAATGAATATTCCACCATTGACCAATTCATTTTATTACCAACCGCGGCAACAAGCGGATCGGTATCGATATTGGGATCATCACTGGAGGAGTTCTGGTAATCCTCAGCGCCCGGCGTATCAATAATGTCATCAGCCGGCTGATCTCCATGACCAACTTTATGCCAGATGGCAGAGGCGCTGGTTCTTTTATCGAATCCAGCGAAGAGTTTCACCGAGGCATACCGCTCATGTCGATTTCCATCAAACGGAAACATGACCGTTTTAGTCGCCGGTATGCTACTATTAGCATCAAAAAAGTCAATTCCATCCGCAATCCAGATGTCGGATTCCGGCACATTGGGCAAACTATAGATGGCGATCATTCCACCACCATACAGAAAACCGCTTGTTGGACGAGTCGGTAGCTGTTTGCTTACGACATGATAGCGATTTTCACCAAACGACACAACATCGGTCACGTCAGCGCGATAGGTAAACGATTGATTTTGACCTTCCTGTGAATAGCCGATACACTTAGCCGGTACAGTAACCGTGTTTTGCCCGTTACTCATCGTAACCAGAATGTCGCCAAGCTGACCCGGCGTCAGGCTGGAATAACCGCTCAGATAGACATAAGCAGCAACAATTTCGGCGTTTTCCGGTATTTTCATCAGTGTGGTCGCTTCCCCTCTTGGGCTAAACGAGCCGATGGTTACCACACCAAAATCATATTTACCCGAATAAACCGGCAGTGTGGTATTAAGTTGTTCATTCCCATCAGCGAAGGCGGTGATTGAAAATAATGAGATGATAAAAACAATCCCCAAAATCCCCCAACCGATACCGGTTACCAATTTAACCGGCTGTTTTTTTGTCTTGTTAGACATGCGCGTTCTCCTATGTTTGTTGAACATTTAATTAATTAAAAAAAACTATACAACCAACCGCCAACCTTTGAATTTTTGATATTTATTAACCAGACCTAACCGCAACCATTCAGCTTCACCGAACAAGTTGTATCAATCCACGATGGATCGCTTGCTTCCCATTAAAGACAATATAAAGATACGTTCCGGGTAGCATGGTTTGTCCCGATTCATCCTTGCCAGTCCAAATATTATCGCCATTGCCAAGCTGCTTAACCAGTCTTCCCGCCCGATCCATGATTGAGATTGCCCAATTATCAGGGATACCATCACTTTTTCGAAATTCTGTCCAATCATTAAAACCATCATCATTTGGTGTAAATGGATTGGGGACGACTTCAAAGACCGGGTCTTCAACTTTCACAGTATCAACAGGATCAGAATTTCCCTCATAAGGTGCACGATAGCTGGCTGTATCCGAACTTGAATGACCTTGTGCCAGAACATCGATTTGCACATGTCTCAAAGTTCCATCTTTAGCCGGATTGTGAGTGGTATAAGTTACTCGGTATTGACTATGTAATAACTTATGAATGGCTCGATATATTTCTTCCAAATCGCTTGAAGACGGGCTATAAAAATATAATCCCCCGGTTTGGTCTGCTATCTCCTTTAAAATACTCTCTTCCGGGCTTCCCTGGTTTAATCCGAGACCAATGGTAAATGTACGGACTTCATTTGATAATAAGGCATTTAAAGCCTCTTGAAAAGTATGGTAACTATCCTTATCTGCCCCATCTGTCAATAAAATGACCGCTCTATTTTTCAAACTGGCACTCATTAAATAAACAGCATGGATGAGTGCATCAAAAATAGCAGTACCGCCATAGGCATCTATTTTTGATATTGCCTCTTTTAGTGAGTCAATATCTTCAGTAAATGGATAATCTGTGCGAGGCTGGTGATTAAAACTAACAATGGCAGATTGATCATCGTTTTGCATCAATTCAACAAAAATGGTCGATGCTTTTTTCGCATCTTCAATCGGCTTCCCTCTCATGCTTCCGCTGCGATCGATAACCAGGGCGACATTAATACCCACTGCGCCACCGGTAAGCTGCTCCACTTTAATCGGCAGCTCTCTCGTCCCATCTTCGTGAACTTCAAAATTGTTCTCATCAAGCTTGCCAATAATAAATCCGAATTCACTCATTACAGAGACAATCGAAACAATTTGAGGAAACTGGGAGGCATTGATATCATTATAAATAAGCGTTACACTATCTTGAGTCGCAGCATTAAGCTCTTTGTCGTTTAAACCTGTCCCATTAACCACTGTTACACCGAAGCAACTCGCCGCTAAACAGAAAATGATGACAAGACTTGAAATTTTATGCTTGCAAATGAATTTCCCCCGGCTGTTTCCTTGCTTTTTTATTCTCATTGGTTATACTCACAGAATTTAATGGTTTTGAATGAATAAACTTTTCATAAGATTTAATGTAAATTGACATTTATTTTTGATTAAATAACTTTCACCAATTACCGAATTAGCTGAATAAGCCCTCGGTGGACAACCTGGTTTCCACTTGTAACAATATAGAGATAAAACCCGGGAAGCATTGCTTTTCCCGATTTATCTTTACCATCCCAAATTTGTTCACCATGGGTAAGCTGCCTGATTAATCTCCCGGCGCGATCCATGATAGCGATATCCCAATCCAGCGGGAAATCATCTCCCTTTTTAAATTCCGACCAATCATTGAAACCATCATCATTGGGCGTGAAAGGATTGGGCACAACCTCAAAGGGAGGCTCTTCTGGCTCTGGATCAACCGGGTCAAGTGTATCAACCGGCCCTGGTTCAAAAGGCGCACGATAATTGGCTGTGTCAGAACTTGTATTCTTATTCACATCAACATGGATGCGTACATGCCGCAATGTTCCATCTTTGGCTGGATTGTGAGTGGTATATGAGATTTGATAACGATGATGCAATAGCTTGGAAATTGCTCTGTAAATCTCCTCCAGATCACTTGAGGTGGGGCTATAATAATACAAACCACCTGTCTCATTTGCTAAGCTTTTTAAAACATTTTCCTCATAACTGTTGCGATTTAAACCCAGCCCAATGGTAAAAACGCGTATTTCATGAGATAAACATACAGCTAAAGCTTCTTGATAAGTGTGCATACTCCTATTATCCTCGCCATCTGATAATAAAATTATTGCACGGTTTATTAATTCATCGCTCATTAAATAAACTGAATGAATGAGCGCATCATATACTGCGGTCCAGTCACCGATCACTATTTTAGAAATAGCAGCTTTAAGTGAATCCTTATTGCCGGAAAATGGATGATCAGTTCTCGGTGAACCTGCAAAGCTAACAATGGCTGAATTATCTTTGCTTTGCATGAGTTCTATAAATGTGGTCGCTGCTATTTTCGCATCGCTAATCGGTCGGCCATACATACTTGAGCTACGATCAATCGTTAAAACAACATTGATGCCTACATCAGCATTAGTAAGCTCCACAACTTCTATAGGCAATTCTCTTACATTATCTTCATATACATTAAAATTGTTTTCATCAAGCTTCTCAATAATCAAACCAGCATCATCCATCACTGTAACAAGAGAAACGATTCGCGGAAAATTTGCTGCATCGATATTATTGTATATTAGAGACAGACCATTTAAAGATGAAAATTTTGGTGTGAACTTATTTAGCTCAGCACTTTTAATCTTAGCCATCAAAAGAAAAATTGTTAGTAACATGGGAATGAAGACAAGGTTTAAAATTCTGAATGTTTTCCCAGTCCTTCTCTTATTTTTTCTTTGCTCTTCTGTTTTCATTTTAGATTCTCTCAAATTCAAATGAATTTAGATGAACTTTTTCTTTGATATAACTAAAAAGCTAAAACTAAATTATTAACTACAAGCTTGTTTATTCTTATTTGCTTTCTTATCATCGAATAAGCTGGATAAGCCCCCTGTGGATAACTCGATTGTCATTTGAGACAATGTATAAATAAAACCCGGGAAACATGACTTTTCCTGATTTGTCTGTGCCATCCCAAATTGTTTCTCCATTGCTGAGATTTCTGATTAATTGCCCGGCACGATCCATAATGGAAATCGTCCAATCATAGGGATGATTATCATCCTGTCGAAATTCTGTCCAATCATTAAAACCATCATCATTAGGAGTGAATGGATTTGGCACGACTTCAAAAGATGGTTCAACAGGTTCAGGATCAATTGGATCGACTGGATCGATTGGGTCTACCGGATCTGGCGCATAAGGTGCCCGATAGCTTGCAGTATCCCGGCTAGTATTGGTATTTACGATAACATCTATGCCGACGTGTCGAAGTGTTCCGTCTTTAGCTGGATTATGGGTCGCATAAGAAATTTGATAGCGGTGATGCAATAATTTGGAAATCATTCTGTAAATCTCTTCCAGATCACTGGAAGTGGGACTGTAATAGTACATACCACCGGTTATATTTGCTAACTCTTTTAACATATTCTCAACCGGGCTATTAACGCTCAAGCCCAGACCAATGACAAATAATGACACTTCCAGGGATTGAAGTTTATTTGTGACTTCCTGATAGTTATGATGAATACTTTCATCTTCCTCAGCATCTGTTAACAAGATTATTGCCCTGTTTCTCAAATCATCGGTAAATAAATCAGCCGAGTGGAAAAGCGCATCAAAAATTGCAGTTTCACCGCTGCCATATATTCCAGAAATAGCGGCAGTAAGTGAATTTTTATCTCCTGAAAATGGATAATCTGTTCTGGGTGTATCATTGAAGCTAACAACGGCTGATTGATCTTTGCTTTGCATAAGATCAACAAATATTGATGCTGCTTGTTTCGCATCTTTAATCGGCTGCCCCCTCATGCTTCCACTACGATCAATTGTTAAGACTACATTTATACCGATTGAATCATAAGGGAGCTCAATCACATCAATAGGAAGTTCTCTTACGTTATCTTCATGTACTTCAAAATTATTCTCATCAAGCTTGCCTATAACAAAGCCAGCTTCATTCATCACAGTAACATACGAAATTATTTTGGGAAAAGTCGTGCCATTTACATTGTTGTATATTAATTTCACACTGTCTAAAGTTGATGAGTGACAGTAATTGCTATTAAATATCACAACCTCAGCAGAAGATGCCGAGCTATAAGAAATTATCATAAAGCAACAGAATGAATTAAGGACTATTCCAAGAAATCTAAATAGGTACAAAAATTTATTATTTCTTTCAATTCGTTCCCTGTTATTTTCTTTCCCCACTTTTCTGATTTTTCTTTTCTTATCACAATTCATGATGATCCCGGTTCCCAAAACAGGTTGCTGTTCTTTTTTTGAAATACACATTTAATAAGCAATACCAATTGGTTCTTTTACATGACGTTGCCTTCTCGGTTGCAAATCGGGTTCTGATACGCGGTAGTTCGACAAATTTTCTCTTAAAGGCTGACCATTGCCATTCGATTTTTTCTCCAAATATAACAATGCCTGCCGCAACTCTTCGGCTTTGTTTGCCAAAATATTCATTTGACTATTGAATAAAGTGAATACGTAAGTCCCTCCCATATTCAACAACAGGCTGATGATAAGACCAACCAGGGTTGTTACCAGAGAAACACTCATCCCCTGGAGAATCGTCGGACCATCAAGTTTGCCAGCATGGAAGGTTTGAAAAATTCCCCACACTGTACCCAACAAGCCCAACGCCCCGGCCGATTCAGAAAGAAATCCATTTATGCGACTAAATGTTTCAAACGAATCTTTCTCTGAAACTAAATATTGATTGATATCGTCACCAATCGGTTCAGCACGATTGGTTTTATCAAATGTGGTAACCATCTGGTACATTAATCGAGAGGCCCGGGTCGGGGTACTGCTGCGGATAAGCTGGACTAATCCGCGAATTCCCTTTGCCCTGATTTTTTCATTCATGAGAGCTTGAGACCGGGTTTTTTCCCGATGTTCAAATAAAGTTCTATAGGTTACCAGCATAATTCCAGTCGCAATGATGAGCACGAAGGGCCAGAAAAGCCAATCGGTCATTTTAACGATTTTCCACACGGTAAGCTTTTCCTCTGCGTTATCTTGATTCGGATCAACTTGATTTGTTTGATTTGCCATATTTGTTCTATTGGTTCTTTTGCCATTGGCTTGCAAAGATGAAATTGTCAATAGCATAACAATTATTGCCAGGATAATGACGATATGATACCATTTGGTCGTAAATCGTGTTCGTTTCAGATTTTTGTTTTGACTCACTTTTATTCTCCTATACAATATTGAGTTGATTTGACAAAAAGCTTAATATGACTTGACATTATTTTTCCTATTAATAACGCTTAAATATTAGGGTGTAATTTTGTTCGCTTGCAACTTCGATTGTTGAGTAAATCGCAAGTATACCGAGCGATTCAAACGCGTTATATTGATGGGCAATGATTTCGAGGACTTCTCGAGTCCACTCATGGATTTCACGGTCAGGGAACATGAATATTGACCGGGCAATACAAGCTCGCCCCACTCATTTTTCCAATCCCATTCCATTCGATCGAGTAGTCGGTCTTTTCCTTTATAAGTTCTGATAACCTCATTTTTATCGTTTCTAACGGTCAAATTCCATTCTTTTACCTTGCGAACTTTGCCAGGCAAATCAAATGAAATCGCTAATTTTTCGACAGAACAAGAAGGCTTCTTGCGAGTCTTGCTTAGCTGACCAGTTTCAAAACCGTCTAATTTTACTTTATTTGCAGAATTTACTTTTGCTATACCGATATCTTTAATTCCGTCTCGAAGCAAATACTGTTTCAGTGCCCTGGCATCAGCTAATGATTGAGCGTCAGTTTGTAATATCAACTTCAGTCCCGGGTTCTCTTGCAGCTTTTGTTTAATTTCTTCACTGAGCCTGGCATAACGCTGCATTTTTATTTTTTTGGTCTCGTACTGGTTCAAAGCGCCGGTCGGTATGATCAACAGGTTTCGAGAATTTCCATTCGTTTTTAAATATTCGGGAATTAACTCATCGATATTTTCTAACTGCCATGTGTTTAAGCCTGGCGGCATGCTGCGTACAATCGTTTCCTCTTGAATTCGCATCTCATTTGTTGAAATAATAATTTTGGGCTGCCCAATATCTGGTCCACGTCCCAGTATGCGGTTGTAGACGATTTCATGAGAACCCATTGATACCGTACTCAATTCTTCGGCTGGAAGATCAAATCCGTATTGCAGGCTGTTGTCTCTTGATATATTGAATTGAACTTCCATTTTAATTGGCATGGTGTTCTCAAATGCAACTCGGAACAGACCAAAACGATTATGACTGACTGATACGGCAAGCCCATACCTGGCAAAATTACCGTCATGGTGGAGCAATACTGCTGGCATAATATTGCCAAATTTATAACCCACCGCAGCGCTTATCTCCTGGGGCAGAATTGCAGTGGTTTGACGTCCAATATCAGGGCGATTGAGATGGTCGATTCCAAGTCCGATAGACCAGCGATCCGGATTCCAGAATGCGCCAAATCCGAAGTTGAACGATGTTTTTGCCAGGCTACCGACTAATAACGGATCGTTTGCATCGACTAAATTGAAGTCCTGTTTAGCAAATCCAAATCTGCCGAAACCAATTTTAACACCTAATGATATATTATTCTGGATGGTCCGACTCAGCATCAGTGAGCCAGTCAGTTCTGAGTAAATTCCAGCAGAGAAATAGCGTAAGTCACAACCAACACCTACATCCATTGGCAAATAGAAAGGGAAGCTGGCATTAATGTGACTTTCCTTGATTTCAAAACTTTGATCCTGTACAAATCCAAAATGAAACACCTTCAATCCCAGGGAAACTCGTGTATACTGGGAAGAAATAACCGCAGGATTATTTTCTGATACCCAGGGTTGAGAATTATCAGCAGGATTGTAGATATTGAATCCTTGCGTGCGACTACTCTTTGGTGCAAGTATAAAGCAAAATAAAAGGATAAAATAGATCACCGAAAGTGATCGTCCCCTGTTTTGCAATCGTTTGTCTCTCATGGCTGTTACTTTCATCACTTATCCACTCTGGTTAGTTGATCCATACATAGTTGAAAAAAAGTTTACTGTTAATCCAATTTTGCTATCATATTTGCAAAGACAATACCAAAATAGGATATGTTTTATTTTAACTATTATTTTATACTGTATATTAATGAGATAGATATCTATAACATACTATTTAAAAAGTATTAATAAAAAATATCTATTTTTTTTGCTCAGGGTAGTAAATTCGGAAAATCAAATCGGGGCAACTTCTGAAGCATTCATCTTTTTTGAATTTTCTGACAAGTTTGAAATTGGAATTACAAAAAGAGGAAGAAAAAAGGCGTGTATAAAACACGCCTTAATCAAAATGTAGGACAAAATGCCATTTTGTCCTACAGCAAATTTCATGTAAGATATTGATTTTTAGTTGAACAGCTTGCTCAGTTCATCTCGATTCAAACTCTCCATTCCTTTATCAGCTATTTTAACAAATTTTTCTTTAAATTTAAATATGACTTTTTCGCCCAGTGCCGCAAATTTCGCTATTTCTGGATAGGCTAAAATTAATTCCGCATAAGCCGGGCTTGAATATTTTATATCAATCGTTTTTTCATCTTCGTATTCGCCATCGACCCAAAATTCATTTTTGAAATAAAAAATCCTGTCGCCAATACGTTTGATAAACTGAGAATCTTGAAGTCCTTCGGATTCTTTCTCTTTCATTGCTCGAGACATTTTACTCATTCTTACCGCAAGCTGACCTTTATCCATCGCTGCCGGGGCAGTAGACTTTTTGCCAGCACCAGCATTAGAAGCATTTTCAGCATCAATATATACAGCATCAACTCTCTGGCGTAAGATTCGTGTTGGTTGAATGTTCATGTCATGCGCCATCACATCGTCTTCCTGCACCAGAAAAGAGGTATATGGTGACATAACACCATACTTTTTGCTCAATCGTACAATCTCATCTTTTAACTCTTTATTTTCGCCATGAAGCCGGATCTCATCCATCAAATAGCCGATTTTTCGGGTCGCCCAGAGATAAGGTATAAAATCATTCTCTTTTTTAACGGACCTGAAATCTGCTTCATAAGTAAATTTTTTCTCTCTATCTTTCACGTTGCCGGTCAGTACAATATCTTCTTTCCCGCCTTTTTCATGCCTGCCCAAAACGGTTAATTGCGAACCTTTGAATAAATCGGTTAATTTTTTCGGAAATACATCTTCAACATCGATACTTCCGAAATCGATGGATAAATCTGTCAATACCGGGTGGCTGATCTTATCATAGAAAGAAGATATCCTTTGTTCAATATTTTCATTCGGCTCAATATAATCTGAGACGGCACGATTGGAAGCCGCAATTTTGTCTAACAAAACGGTATTAACATCATAGCCGACACCGAAAGTAAATAGTTTGATTTTGTTTTTATTTTTTTCAGACACATTACGAATGATCTTGCCTATATTAGTTTCCCCGACAGTGGGTAGACCATCGGTCATGAACACAATAGTGATTGGTCGATCTTCCTCATAATCCATCCCCAGGGCATCCAGCAGCGCTTCATTGATATTGGTGCCGCCTTTTGCTTCTATTTCATCAACATAATCTAAGGCATCTTTTCGATATTCAGATGTGTTGACTAATTCTTTCCTGAACAATTTTGATTCAGTGCTGAAAGTGATCAAATTGAACCGATCGTTTCGATCAAGATGGTTAATACAATATTTTAGCGCATCCTTAGCCTGCTCGATCTTTTCCCCTGACATGCTGCCAGAGACATCCAGGATAAACACAATATCTTTTTCAAGAATATCTTTCTTAGCAATTTCAGTTTTGGGTGAAATCAACAACATGAAAAAATTTTTCTCATCATCTTCAGGATGATAGGTCAGTATATTCAATCCAAAATCACCCTGTGAAAAAGAATAATAAAGAACGAAATTGTCCTCTGTTTCTTTTCTTTTCCCCTCGAAACTGATTTTAGCACGATGATCATCGTCCCGGGAAATAGCTACTTTATGACTGGGAGAATAGATATTTTTCAGGGGAATTTTAGATTTCAGATTAACAAAAACAACTTGTGAAACATCAGTATAAGGTTTTTTATCCTCATCACGGCGGGACCTTTTGTCTTCTTTCTTTTTTTCGAGTGGAATTATATAAGGAGGTCCAGGCCTGATCCGTCGTGGTGGGCGAATTCCCCGTTCTGATTCAAGTTTCCCCCGCAGTGGATAGCCAAATTTAACCAGGTCCCCATCAAGCTCTAACAATGATGAATATTTTAAAACGATTTTTCTCTCCTTCTTCGGTGGAATCGGAAAAATCCTGGCGCTGAATAAATTGTGATCCACATATTCTAACAATGCCGGATCGATGTTACGGCGAACGATGTCCTCATAAATTTTTCGAGCTTTCTCTTTTTCCAGCAATTCACCAGACAGCACTTTTCCATCAACATACATCTTAAAGTCCGAAACACTGGCTCCTTTTGGCAATGGGAAATAATAATTTCCTTCGATAGCCTGTTTTGAATCATTATAAAAAACCTGGTGAACTTCCACCTGGGCAACCTGGTCGATAATATCGACATCAACTTTGTGTTCGGTAAGCTGGGGCAAAGCTGGACGGTAACGTGGAATTGGACGAGGGATGATAAATCCCTGGGCGAAAATGTAACTGCCAAACGGGACAATTGTTAATACAATGATCAATCCCAAAAGTGTCTTTTTTGTTTTGTTGAAATACATGGTTATATCTCCTTCTCTTATTTTCCAATGATTGTAATTTCAGTTAATACGCATAATTTATTGAGTCTGAAGTGGTTTTGAGCTGATTCCATTACTCGGAGTGATGGAATCAGTTCAGTTTAATAGTTAAATCACTTTGACCTCAATATACATACAACCTGGGAGAAGAATTATTCCATAGTTTATTCATTTTTATTACTTTTTTTTAGAAGAAAATTTAACTCTTCCAATTTTTTATGTAAGCTGTCTGCATTTTGTGGAATGAATAAAAGCTCAGCATTTTCCTGGTAAAAATTTATTGCTTTTTTAATTTCTTCCGCTCCATGCGTTAGTTTCGCCAGTTTATAATAAAGAAGCGCCTGTTGGTATTTTGCTTTCCTTAATAGAGCTAAATTGGGATTACTTTCAATAAAATCCTCCCAGGTTTTGATCTTTTCTGTCATTTCTTCTATTTGCTGTACCTTCATAAATATTTCATTATAATGTATGAAACTCGAATCCATTGATTGGCGCTGGTCACCGGCTGATCTAGCAGCAACAACCTTTATTGAAGCATCACTTTTCTCGGACTCTAAAATTACAGCAGTGGGTTGAGGTGCGAAATGTTTCACTTTGTTTTTTGGAGCTATTGATTTTTTCAGCGATTGTGTCGCAGTATTGCTAATAACCCGATCGGTTGCATCTCTTGTTACAACCAGCTCACCTGAGACGGATGGAATTGCCTCGATATCATCAACTACTGGTTGAGGCGGCTCACTTGTTAATTCTGATTTTGTAATGTGCATTGATTTTTGCTTTTTTGCTGATGCTTTTGTCGCCTTGTGTTCCTGGGTAATTTGCCTTTCTGTTGCTTTTTCGTTCATCTCTTTATCAACAGATAATTTATCTTGAGGAACATCAGAGATACTTTTTAGATCGGATATTTGAATAGAATCTTCGGTACCGATTTTGATTGGCAGCTCGAATTTATCCTGACGAAAGAACGCGATGTGAATAATGAAAAATACGATCACAGCGGTAGCAGCCAGACCAACCAATCGATAGCTAATTTTAGGCATTGCGAGAATTCGTTTTAATTGTTCCAGTTGATGGCCAAGCCATAATGTTTTTTCTTCATTCCCACTGATCTGATGCATAATATTCTGGCTTAACTCGTTCCAGTACTCTGGTTCTGGTTCAGAAAAAATCTCCATTTTTCCGATAGTATTTATTGATTTTAGAACTTCCAACTCTTTCGTACAGCCGGGACATTTTGATAAATGCCTTTCAAGTTCAGCTTTTTGCTGCCTGCTGAGCTCATTATCAATATAAAGCTCTAATTTATTTTTAAAATCCTTACATCTCATTTTTCCTCACCTGATCTTTTCTGCTGCTAAATATTGTTGTAACAATTCTTTTAGTTTCGCCCGGGCACGAGAAAGCCGTGACATCACTGTGCCGATTGAAATATCGAGTCGTTCGCTGATTTCTTGGTAGCTCAAGTCTTCTGAAGTCCTCAAAATGAAAACGGTTCTCTGATCTAAGGGCAAACGTTGCAGTGCTTGATTGACTTTTTGTTTAAATTCGACTTCTATCACTGCTTCAAGTGGGTTTCCATTATCAATAGCAATTTGGCTGATTTCATTTTCCTCAGAATTCGTCAAAGAGTCTTTCATTCGAGAATGTTTCTTTTGAAAATTCAAAGTCGTATTAATTGCGATCCGATGAAGCCAGGGATAAAATGGAAATTGTTCATCAAACTGATGCAAATTTAAAAAAGCTTTCACAAATGTATCCTGAACAATATCATTGGTATCGTCATGTTCCAGGATCATTTTCCGTACCAAATAATAGATACGCTTTTGATATTTCAGCACCAGCTTCTCGAATGCCTTTTTATTGTCCTTCCTGGCTTGTCGTACCCAAAAGAGGTCTTCTTTATCGGCTTTATTTTTATTTTGATCCTTCATGCCCCTGCTATTCATACAAATAAAAATTCATTTTATTCCAATGATTAAAAATAGGGAAAAAATATTTTAGAGTCAATTAGAAAATTCCTTTGACATGTTAATAAGATTTTAGTACATTTTTCAGAGAAAGCACGGTGGTTCTTTGGAGTGTAGGAGGTGTTGGAACACTTTAGGCACTTGGAAATTAATAATTATCCCAAAATATTATTAGTTCATTTAATAACAACTTCAGCGGTGGTACTAAATGGGAAAGAACTAGGCCTGATTTTGGGACTTGATCCCCGTTCCTTTCTATCTCATTTTCGTGATAGTGAGGAACTTTATCGAGAAAAATTCAATCGTCGTTATGTCTATTTTTCTGTCGATGAAGTAAAATACAAACAGCAAAGACAGCGGCGTCAGCAATTAGAAGCAACATCGACTCTTCCAACTGATGCGGAAGCAGTGATGGTTCTTGTGGAATATATCAGATATCCAAGGGACAACAGTGAACAGCTCTCTAACAGATTAACAACAATGGGATTTCAAGTTTCAGCGGAAACGATAGATAATCTATTTAAATATCATGACCTTATAAAAAAAACTTAATGATTTAAATTACCGTCTTCGGAAGGTGACTAAAAATAGACCGCTAAAAAAAATTAAAGAGACTGATGATATTTTCAAGCAAATACATAAAATTAACCAGGAAGCTGATGAAACAGAAGGTATTCTGCGTTTGTCAATGGACGCAAAAGCAAAGGTAAATATTGGGCCATTTTCTCGTGGTGGCACAAACAGACGGGGTGAATCCGCTGCTGATCACGACTTTGAGCCGGAAGAGGTTTTAAATCCATGGGGTATATTCCTGCCGGCTTACGATGAATCATTTTTTTTCTTCACCAAAAGGAAAATTACAGCTGATTTTATGATTGATGCTTTGCCGGATTTATGGCCACAGCTTGAGCCGAGATTCAAGGTTCAGACTCTGGTTATTAATTTGGACAATGGACCTGAAAATAACAGTTATCGCACCCAATTTATAAAACGAATCGTTATGTTTTCATATCGGTATAACGTCAATATACAGTTGGCTTATTATCCTCCATACCATAGTAAATA
>CBFDBN010000010.1:0-25562 GCA_965603055.1 uncultured bacterium
CAAAAATTGAATATAAAA
Organism: uncultured bacterium; assembly: GCA_965603055.1. Taxonomy (GTDB): domain Bacteria; phylum Zhuqueibacterota; class Zhuqueibacteria; order Thermofontimicrobiales; family Thermofontimicrobiaceae; genus CBFDBN01. The sequence goes on from CBFDBN010000010.1 coordinate 19, forward strand.
AACTTTGAAATTACAAATGCCAAACACATTATTTAACATCCCCGTTAATGAAAAATTAATCTGGGATTATCATTTTGAGAAGGAAGAATTTCAGACCGAGCGATTCTTCAAGTGGTATCTTGCCAGGGTATTGGATAATGGAACATCAAAAGATGTTGCTCAAATTCCATTTAAAATTATTTTAAATTACTTGAGTAGCTTGAGAATTTCACGTGATGTGAAGACGTTTTGGGAATGGTATTTTCAACATTTGCTTAAGGGATAACTTTGGAAATATTAACAGAATTTCAGAAGCGAATACTTCATGCAATTTCACAGTCTCCCCTTCGTGAGACGTTCTTTTTGACGGGTGGCACTGCATTATCAGCATTCTATCTTAAACATCGTTTTTCAGAAGATCTGGATTTTTTCACTGAAATTCCTGATGAGGTTTCTCGAATTGTTCCAGACCTGGAAGTAATTTGCCAAAATCTCAACGCTCATATTGAAATTAATCGACGATATAAAACATTTTTAAATTGCACATTTACATCGGATAAAAATGAATATGTAAAAATCGATTTTGCTCAAGATGTTCCATTTCGTTTGCAGCCGTTGGTCTACAAAGATGAATTTGGAATTTATATTGATAATTCACTTGACGTAGCTTGCAACAAATTTTCAGCCTTGTTTGATCGAGCAGAGACCAAAGATTTTGTCGATATTTTTTGGATCGATAAAACACTATTCACTTTCGATGAAGTTTATGAAAATGCAAAAAAGAAGCATGTGGGTCTTGATGATTATTGGTTGTCAATTTCGCTTCAAAAAATTAATTTGGTCGAGGTGCTTCCAAGAATGGTCGTATCCTTGACGATTGAGGAATTGAAAGAATTTTTTAATGATAAAATTAAGTATTTGATGAAAGAAATACAAGGATAAGATAGTCGTATTGTCAATAAAATTTACAACACAGGAGGATCAAAATGTCCGAACAAGCAACTGCTGTCAAGGCTTTGAAAACTGCCATTGAAATCGAAGATAATGGTTTGGATGCGTTTCTAAAATATGCTCGTCAAACCAAAGATGTGACAGGTAAAAATATGTTTATCCGTTTGGCAATGGATGAAAATGAACATCGTCGTATTATTGAAAAACAGTTGAATAACCTGATGGAAGGGAAGCCCCTGGAAGTGGTTGAGATTGGGAAATCAGAAGTTGAGGAAATCCTGCCAAAAATTCGAGAGAAGCAGCAGCGAACCAGGGGCGAATCTGGATTGTTAGAAATCGATGCATTGAATACCGCGCTGGATTTAGAGCGAAAAGCTGCAAAATTTTTCAGGGATCAGGCAGAGCTGGTGGATGATGCTGAAGTTAAAACCATGTTTCTCAGGTTAGCGGAATGGGAAGATGCGCATTTTGACCTGATCCAGGCAGAGCTGGATTCCATCCAGGGAACAGGATTCTGGTTTGGGATTCCTGAGTTTCAGATGGATGGAAAATATTAGGTTATAAGTTTAAAGTTTGAAGTTAAAAGTTGGAAAAAAGTCAAAGTAATAAAAAAATAATATTGAATATCGAAACTGGAGGGAATAATGTCAGAAAAAAATGTGGGTCTCATGCAAGCTATTGATATCGCTATGGAAGCAGAGAAAAAGGCGAATAAATTCTATGCTGATTCTGCAAAAAAAGTCGCCAACGAGCAGGGGAAAAATCTACTAAAACAGTTGGCAGATTTTGAGCAAAATCATTATGACAAACTCAATGATTTAAAAAAATCACTGGCGAAAGATGGTAAATTTGTAAAATACGAAGGCACGAATTTTTCTCCATTTAAAGCCAGCTCTGAAGTATCAGGAAAGATAGAACCAAACACGGATGAGGTTCTCGATATTTTATCGATGGCAATCGAGGCTGAGGAAAAAGCCCATAAACATTATTCGAGAATGGCTGATGAAACCTCTGATCCCGATGGCAAGGATATGTTCGAAAAACTGGCTGAGGAAGAAACCATGCACCGCCGCATATTGAGTGACGAATTCTACAATATAGCTAATAAAGGTGGCTTATGGGTTTGGGGAGAATGATTTTGATTTTAGATTTTAGAATGTAGATTTTAGAATTTATTTTAAATATCCAAACCTCAAATCAGAAATCACAAATAATTTCCAAAAATCAATATTCAAATTCCAAACAGGGCTGGTTGAAACAGTTTATTCAATTTGTTTGGACTTTTGGAAATTGAAATTTGAATATTATTTGGAATTTGATTGTTGTGATTTGGATTTTTCTGTTTAAATTATCAATCGAAAATAAGAGGAGTTGTTATGTCTTTGACAGTAGAGCAGGCGTTAAAGGTCGCCATCGATGCTGAAATTAGAGCATATAATTTATATACTGCAACCAGCAATAAAGTCTCTGGTGCTGGCACAAAGACGATGTTGCAGGAATTGGCGCAGCAGGAGATGGGACATCGGAAAAAATTAGAAAATGTTATTGCCAAAAAAGATTTTAAAGTGTTGGGCAAAACGATTCCCAAACAAAGCCGAGGGATTGCTGAATTTTTAGTGGTATCAGAGAAACTGGATGCAAATGCCACGACTCAAGAAGTTATGATCTTTGCGATGAAGGAAGAGGAAAAGGCGTTCAATTTTTATACGTCACTGAAAGATCAGTTCCTGGGAACGGAATTGGAAAAACTATTTGTTGGATTAGCAGCCGAAGAACGAGGTCATAAAATTAAATTAGAAGACGAATACGAAGAACATTTCATGCAGTGGAATTGAGGATTTTCCAATTGAAAAACTTAGCAATATGGTGGCAAGCATTTCGGTTCCACTTTGTTCCGCCAAGCTATATGCCAGCTATTCTTGGTGGTGTCATTGCCTGGGCAACGAGTGGGGAATTTTCTCTCTGGTATTTTTTTATCACGGTACTCGGCGTAACCATAAACCACATATCCCTTAACATGACAGATGACTATTTCGATTTTAAGCACTCTGTCGATCAGGCAAAAAATTGGGAAAAGAATCCCTACTCTGGCGGTAGCGGAACGCTAACGACAAAATTAATTCAGCCCAACACCATGTACCGAGCCTTTATGCTGGGGTATTTTGTAACAATCATTTTGGGGCTTTATTTGACCGCCATGCGTGGCTGGTGGGTATTTATCATCGGGGGATTCGGAATGGGCTGTGCTTACTTTTACACAGCGCCACCTATCCGCTATGGTTACCATGGATTTGGTGAAATATCTCAGCTAATCAATTTTAGTGTTACCATCGGTCTCGGTTCTTATTTTGTTCAGGCGCAGCAATTCTCCTGGCAGGCTGTTTTGGCACTGCTTCCATTAGGATTCATGATGTTTGCAATGATCACAATAAATGAAATCCCTGATGAGGCTGATGACCGTGCCGCTGGCAAACGAAATCTTGTTGTCATTTTTGGAAAGAAAACCGCTGTTTGGCTTTATGGAATCAGCATGATGATCGCTTATCTAATTGTCATCCTGACACCGATTTTGGGAATCACAACTTTTTGGATTTACATCAGCTTGATTACACTGCCCTGGTTCATTAAAGCATTTTCAATTTTATATCGAAATTATCAAAATGCCCAGCAGATGTCGCCAGCCAACATGCTGACAATTCGGATTCATAATATAGTAGGAATATTACTCATTGCAGCCTATTTGATTTTTGGAATTGTAGATGGAAAACAATTTAATCAAATTTTCGGTGCGATAATTGTTTTAATTATTTTGTACTTACCTGTCGTGCTGACAGTCTTTATTCCGATTATTCCAGTCAAACCAGCAGAGAAATATGTTCAGAAAAATTTGACAGGATAAACATGATTTTCAGGATTAACAGGACTGAATCTATAGATTATACCTGTAAATCCTGTAACATCCTGTTAATCCTGTCAAAAAAAATATAGGAGGGAATCATTTTGGAAATCGATAAGAAAAAATTAACTGAAAACGATGGTAAAGAAGGCAAACCAGCTTATGTTGTGGCGAACGGAAAAGTCTATGACGTAACTGAAAGCAAAATGTGGAAAAATGGACTGCACATGAATCGCCACAAAGCAGGCGAGGATTTGACCGAAGCACTGGGCGCAGCCCCTCACAGCGAAGAAGTTCTCAATCGTTTCAAACAGGTTGGCACTTTGAAAGCAGACCAGGCAGATGCAGCACAACCGCCGCTACCGAAATGGTTGAATAAAATTTTCGAAGCTTACCCTTTTCTTAAGCGCCATCCGCATCCTATGGTTGTGCATTTTCCAATGGCATTTTTTATGGCTGCTTCGATTTTTTTGTTCTGGTATTATGTGATTAGTCCTACAAGACCATTATTAGATGCGATTTTTTATATGCATATTTTGGGAACACTGTCTTTTCCTTTTGTCATAATCACAGGATGGCTGTCGTGGAAAGTTAATTATTTTGGTAAGCCAATTGGAAATATCACCCGAAAGATTATCTTTTCAATTGTCGTACTAATTTTCGATATTGTGGTGTTGATTTCAATAACTGGAAACCTGGATTTGCTCGCAATTCCCCAGGGGATTCAGATTGTTATTCCAATTATGATATTTTTATATTTGCCGATTGTAGCTTATATTGGGCAGCAGGGAGGGAATTTGGTTTATTAGTGTATTGGGTAGTTGGGTAAATCGACAATTTGAAATCCTGGTGGTATGATAGTGAATTAATAGAAAAGAGCAGTATGTCAATCGCTGCACTTTTTATTTCTTCCAAAACGAAACCGTAAATAAAACCAGCACCGTAAAAATTTCCAGTCTGCCAGCCAGCATCAACAGACAGAGGAACCATTTGCCGATAATGGGAATATTGGCGTAGTTTTCCGTGGGACCAACTTCGCCCAATCCCGGACCAATATTGTTGATATTGGCTGCAACGCTGCCAAATGCGGTCTCGAAGTCCAATCCCAATGCACTCATGAATAAAATTCCGAACATGGTCAAAGCCACGTGAAGCAGAAAGAATCCGCCGATGTTGGATGCAATTTCACGGGGAATGACGTTATTGCCAATCCGTATGGTAAAAACAGCCTGGGGATGAATCAGCCGTTTGATTTCATTGATGCCAAGTTTGACAAGGATCATCGTCCGAATAATTTTAATTCCCCCGCCAGTCGAGCCGGCGCAGCCTCCAAAGAACATCAAGAAAAATAGAATGACCTGGGATAACTTTGACCATTTCTCGTAATCAGCCGTGCCATAACCCGTGGTTGTTAAAATAGAAACCACCTGGAAAAGGGTGTGTTGAACTGTTTTGAAAATTTGGTATCCCGTTACTTTCCACACATCGAAGCCAATCAGTAAAGTAGCAAAAAGGACAATTCCCATAAAAAACATGGCTTCTGGATCTTTGAGATACACGTTGGGCTTGCCCCGTAACGCTCGGTAATGCAAGGCAAAGTTAATTCCAGCCAGAATCATAAAAATGATGATGATGTAGTCGATGAGAGGGCTGTTATATTGACCGACGCTGGCATTTTTGGTGGAGAAACCGCCCGTTGCCATGGTTCCGAAAGTATGGCAAAGCGCATCGAACCAGTTCATTCCAGCCAGCTTGAGCAAGATCGTTTCAGCCAGGCTGATCAGGGCATAGACGGCCCACAACAGCTTTGCCGTGCTTTTGAGGCGTGGAGTCAATTTATCAGGAGTAGGTCCTGGAACTTCAGCTTTAAACAGTTGCATTCCACCAACGCCCAACAATGGCAGAATTGCCAGCGAAAGTAAAATGATTCCCATGCCGCCGAGCCAGTGGGTCAGCGAACGCCAGAACAGCAATCCATGGGGCAACGCCTCAATGTTGGTCAAAATCGAAGCCCCAGTGGTGGTAAATCCTGACATGGTTTCAAAAAAAGCATCGGTGTAAGAGGGAATAAACCCAGAAATTTTAAATGGCAGCGCACCGATGAAGGCAAACAACAACCAACCGGCACTGACAATTAAAAATCCATCTTTGGGGCGTAATTCTCTGTCGGTTTTACTGTTGAAGAGACCGATGATTCCAATTATCCATGCGATGACTATTGTAATGAGAAAGGCATTAAAATCTCCCTCTTGATAAAATAGAGCGATCAGGGTGGGAGCGATTAAAGAAACTCCTAAGAAAATTAACAGTGCACTCAGGATGTGGATAACGGCTCGGTAATTTATCATAGCTTAATTGAATAATTTCTCTACTTCATGAATATCCGAAGGCAGGGCAAACAGTACTGCCTTATCGCCCGCTTTAATTTGTGTTTCACCAACGGGAATAAAAACATGATCATCACGCATGACAGCTCCCACAATAGCATCCCTGGGAAAACCAAGTTCTCGAAGCGGCTTCTTTGTAATTTTTGATCCTTTATTGGGAATTAATTCAATGACTTCAGCGGCAATTCCCGGAATGAAAGCAACGTTTACCACAGTGCCACGTCGGATGAATTTTAAAATCCCATTGACTGTGAGTAGTTGTTTGGAAATATAAGCATCGATCCCGATAGTTGGAATGATTGACCAGTACTCAGTCCTGTTGATTAAAGAAATAATTTTAGGTACCTTTAAATGCTTTGCCATTAAACAGGAGACAATATTGGTTTCATCATCGCCAGTGACTGCAATAAAAGCATCCATATCAATAATGCCTTCCATTGCCAGCAAATCCAGATCCAGACCATCGCCTTTAATAACGAGCGCCCGCTTGAGCTTCTCTGCTAAATCGTACGATTTATCTACATTTGATTCGATGATTTTTACATTATATTCTTTTTCCAGTTCATGAGCGATGATATACCCAGTTTGCCCACCGCCCAGAATCATCACATCTTCAATTTTAACATTTTCTTTGCCCGTGATTCGAACTACATCTTGAATGTTTTCTCGAGCGACAATAACAAAAATGCGGTCATTTGGCTTCAATATATCGTTGCCCCAGGGAATTTTCGTGGTGTCTTTTCGATGAATGGCGATAATCCGAAAAGCGAAGTCAGGATACATTTTTGATAAGTCACTCAGTGGAATATTTGAAATGGATGTACTTCGATCTAACTGAATCCCCATGAGTATAATCTGACCTTTAGCAAATTCGATAACGTCCGTAGCAGCGCTCTGTTTCAGCAGTCGAACGGTGCCCTGGGCTGCTACCGACTCAGGATGAATAATCAGATCAATATTAAATTTTTGAGCATTGATGGGGGCATCGGTTCGCAGGAATTCCCGGTTCTTCACACGAGCTACTGCCTTTTCAACGCCATACTGTTTCGCAGAAATTGCTGCCAGCAGGTTCACTTCATCGGAATCAGTGACCGCAACCAGCAAACCAGCATCTTTGATCCCTGCTTGTTCTAACAGCGTAAAGCTGGTGCCGCTGCCATGAAAAACGTTCGCATCCAGCGTGTCAACCGCTCGGGCATAATTTTCGTGATTTTTTTCGATTAAAAAGATATCATGCTTTTCGTATGACAGCATTTTGGCTAAATTATAGCCGATATCGCCTGCACCGATGATGATGATGTTCAATTATGTTTCCTTATGATGGAATAAAAAAAACATTTTTTTATTAATTGAAAAGTATAAAACTTATTACTTAATTATCTTCAGTGCATCAATTCGTTCCTGTGCCTTTTGAATATAATCCTTAGCGCTTTGATGGTTGGGATCGATTTCTAAAATCTTTTTCCATTCTTTTTTCGCCTCTTCATAAGCTTCTTCGGTATATTTCACCATGCCCATATTAAATAATGCTTCTATTCGTGCATTGAGCTGATTTTCGATTCTTGCCAGGTAATTTTGGGCAGTGGTATTGTTGGGTTCTTTGGCAAGCACCTGCCTGAATGTAGAACGAGCATTTAAATAATCGCCTCTCTGGTAAAAACCTGATCCCTTATCAATTAGTTTATCCAGGCTGATGTTTGCCAGTGCCATTTGCTGAAGTTCTTTTGCCGCGGAATGATTCGGATTCATTTTGAGTGTGAGTTCGCATTCCTGGAAAACAAGGTCCCATTTTTTCTGGTTGAAATGATTTTGAGCCCGATCGTAATGTTGTTGAGTCAGGTCTATTATTTTCTGATTTGCTCTCCTGAGATAGCTTTTCGAAGCCCTATGGTCAGGATCAATTGATAAAATTTCCTGAAATAGAGAAATCGCTTCCGAATAACTCGTTCGATCGTACAAACGTTTTGCTCTCCTGAAGTTTACATCAATTTCCTTACTGATGTGATTGTCCAGGTAAGTTAATCTTTCTCTGGCGTATTGATGGGACTTATCAATTTCAAGAATATTTCGATAGGAAAGTGTTGCTTTGACATACTGCTTGTTTTGTTCATAATTTCCAGCATCGTTCAAATATTTATCAATAAGTTGATTGTTCGTTGTTAATTCTCTTTCTGATTTATCCAAATATTCTTTCGCCAGTTCGTGATTGGGATTGAAAGTCAATGCCTCTTTAAATTCCTGGATGGCACGAGCCAGGTTGTTTTGTTTGTAGTATCCTAAGCCGCGGTAATAGTATTCATCGCCTGCATTAGAGTTGATACTATCAACCCGGGCAAGATATGTTTTGGCATCCGGGTGATTCTTGTCGATTAAAAGAATCTGTTTGAATATTAGCTCAGCCCGCTTTAAATCCTGCTTATGATAATAAGAAACTCCCTGTCTAAGTATCTGATTTAAATAAGGCTTCAATTTCGAATTAAGCGCATTCAATCGATTTCGCGCCTTCCGGTTATGCTGATCGATCTCTATTATTTTGCGATAGGTATGAAATGCGTTAATAAACCAGCCTTTTCCCTCAAAAGATTCCCCACTGGCAAACAAGGAGTCGATCTGTTGCAATGTTCGATTTACATCTTTTTGAAGGACCGAAATCAGGTAATTTATATCCTCATTACCGGGATGGTAAGCACGCGCTTTTTTATAAGCATTTAACGCTCCTGAAAAATTGTTATCTTTAATCCGCTTATCGCCCATTTCCTTATATTTCTGGAATATCATATCTTTTTCTTCGCTCAATCGTAGCATCAAAGAAAAATTAACTGTTGTATGCTTGAAATCATAACTCAAAGCAGCCTCAACAGGTCCCAACTCAATAGCGCCCCCGATCGCGAATTTGTTAATATTTAAATCCCTAACGCCAAAATAAAGATCAAAATGCTTTGATAATGAGGTAATAGCTCCCAGGTGTAAATTATAATTAGTAGGAGCTAGATGGTAAGCAAAATGAATTAGTGGACCAAAGTTGAGAGGTTTAACAGCGGAGGCTATGCGCAATTCATGTTTTTTATTATTTTCATTTAAAGAAATATTATGAAGCGAAATGCCAAAGCTGAATTTATCGTACATTTGTTTTGATCGAAGCCAACTCCATAGGGATGTATTGGAATACGTTCGTGCCTGATGATCAGGCACAGTTTTGAAAAACAATCCCAGACCAAAACTTGAATATATTTCATCTTCCATTGTTTTACTAATATTGAAATTTGAACCAACCGACAGAAACGGTAGAATTCGATGCCCTATGGCAACTATTGCCATATCATAATGCTGGTGTTCAGATCTTAAGCGAGCAAAATTAATTCCCATCGAAGTTGACGGGGGAAAAAACCGGGTCAACCCGATATAATTGATATAAGACTCATTATCAATATTAAGTAAAACTCGATTTGTTGTTAGAAATGCGATATTGCCGGGATTCCAGTAGCATGCGGCCGGATCAGATGCCAGGGCAACGCCTGATCCCCCGATAGCGATGGCTTGTGCATTCGGCATAAATTGAGAGAAATCCTGTTGACCGTTACTAATTGTTGAATAAAGAATAGAGATGAGTATGATTAATGTTTTTATAATTTGTTTCATTCAAGTCTATCGTTTTCAGTTACATGATAAAATCCTTCTTGTAATCAATATTGCAGATATCGACCGGCTCATCTCTTCCTTTAATTGCAATTGATCCTAATTTTACGGTGGGATAAATATATTTGAACTGAGCCAAAAATTTTGTGTTAGTAATGATTTGACCCGGTTTAGCAACGTCGCAAAATCGAGATGCGAGGTTAACAACATCACCCACCACGGTATAATCCATCCTGTCTTTTGAGCCAATATTTCCTAACACAGCATGACCAATATTTATTCCAACACCCACGTTTAAAATTTCAAGATTTAACTGTTCACGTTCATGATTAAGTTTCTCGATGGCTTTCTGGATAGACACAGCAGCATTTAACAAATTGATATGCTTATTTGCGCCTTCAAAAACGCCCATAATCTGATCACCCATGAATTTGTCTACTACTCCAAAAGTCTCTTCAATAATTCTTGCCTGTAGATCAAGATAAATATTGACGACTTTAACGACAACCTCTGGTTGGTGTCTTTGAGAAAACCGGGAAAAGTCACGTACATCAGAAAATAAAACGGCAATATCGCACTGCTCACTGGTCGAAGCTCTCTCGTCTGAATAGACATTTTTTTTGATCATTTGCCGCGTCATCTGGGATACAAATTTTTGCATCTGCATTTTTTCTTTGAGATGCATAGTCATGTTATTAAATTCTTTAGCCAATTGACCCAATTCATCACGAGTATTCACGGCAATTTTGATATTTAGATTGCCCTGCCCAATCTGCCGTGCCCCCTCGGATAATGCGTGAATTTGCAAAACCATCCGTTGGGTTAGAAAATAGATACCTAATATTGAAAGGATGGTAACCAATAGCGCTATCGTGTAAATTATTTTTTGAGCTTCCCGAACCGGGGTTGATAATACTGCTTTTGAAAATCCTATACCTGTAACACCCAGAAAATGACTTATTTGTTCCCTATCATTTATTTTTGAAACGACAACAACCGGGTAATAATACTCATAATGGGTTTCTGTTTCTTCAATTTTGGATTCTCTCAGGTTAATTAAAAAATCCCTGGCTTTTTCATCCGGTAGAAATTTTTGGTTTCCTTCTATAAGTTGCCAATTCGTATGTGCAATCAGCTCTCCATGTCGATTGATTACCCAGGCATAATCAAGACCATTAATGTTCTGATTTTTTATTCTAAATACTGATTCTTTAATTTCATTGAGTTGGTTAGGGGATTTCTCTCCCAGGAGCAGATTGTCCTTTATATCAGAGGCAAGGTAATGAACCGATAGATTGCATATTTCTTCAATTTTTGATGTTATAACTCGCTTTTCAGTTTGTTGGAAAATCAAACTCAACACAAAAATGACAACAATAACAATAAATCCAATAATGATACTCAATTTCCGTCTAATCGGGAAAGAAATAAATAACTCCCGGGAACGTGTCCAGATTGATTGGACAAAATTTTTGATATTCAAAAATAAACTAATGGATTTCGTTAGAATAAGTATAAGGATATCCTGTAGCCGGGTCAGGTTTGATTTATTAGAGATTTTAGGCTGTTTTTGGATATTCACGATCACTCCCCGTAATAATTCTTCTATCGCAAGCGATAGAAAGATACTATTCAATCGTTTCGATTTTCAAATCTTCAAATCTGAATTCTTGCTTCTCCGATTTAACAACAGAGAAAAGATAGCGAATTAAAAAAATAAGCAAGAGAATCATGATAAGCATTCCCCAAAAGGAACGTTTTGGCACTGGTTTGCGTTCAGTTAAACGTCGAAATTTGATTCTTCGTTCGCTTTCATCCTCATCGCTGGATACTGGCTGGTAAAAACGGGGAGAAAATCCAAACTGTCTTGTTTTGGGTTGTTTCAAAAACATCTCTTTTTTCCTTTTTTTTTCTACCACTTATTAGTCAGATTTAACCACCACATCCCCCTGAATCCCCTACGATGAAAAGATGTCGCATCTACAACTTCAAAGGGGACTTGCTGATATTCCCCCTTTGAAGGGGGGGTGTTATTTAGTCCGAAATTTATTGATTCTATTAATCTGTCAAAGTAGTGTTACTTAATAGTCGGAATCAATTATATTATTTAAAACGTGAAAAATTAGCCAGTCTTTCACACACCAGGTCTTGAATTAAATTTGCCATTGAAGTTGGCACAGAGTAGTTATTGGCAATAATTGAAAAGGCTAATTCTTCATTATCGGCTGTTGTGACATAACCAGAAAGCGCCCGAACATGCCCAACGTAACCAGTCTTGGCTCTCACATTTCCTTCGGCTGCCGTCTGCTGCATCCGATTTTTGATTGTTCCATCTACACCTGCAATTGGCAATGATTTATAAAAATAGTCGCCATAAGCATGTTTTCGCATAAATCTAAGTAATTTTACAACATGGCTCGGGGTAATCATATTCAAGCGTGACAAACCAGAACCATCATACATCAAGAATTGCCCGGTGTTAATACCAATGTCCTCTAAAAATTCCTTGACAATCTCGATTCCATAATGGGCGCTCCCGGTTCCCCGAAGATGGGCGCCAAGCGTACGCAGCAACAGCTCTGCATAGAGATTCTGGCTTACTTTATTAATGGTTTCAACGATTTCCCACAGTGGGGGAGAAAAATATTTAAAAAGAAGTTTCGTTTCATTTTTTTGATAACTAAAATCCGCTAAGTCGTCAATATCATAAGGACTACCCAGAACCAGGACTCCTCTTTTTTCAAGAGATTTTTTAAACACAGTTGTTGCAAATAGGGTTGGATTTTCAATTGAAAACCAATCCCGTCGGGGCGAAGAATCGATGGCTATGGTGCCGTCAATTCCTACCTGGTTGGTGCCGCGCTTTCTTTTGAATGTAATTTCCTTTTTCGGTCCATTACTAACAGTTAAGACGTTATTAACAATTTGAGCATAATCAGTTTCTGGCATCAATTGATATTTTGCTCGATCTCCAATTGAATCCCCGGCTGCAAAATAAATATTGATGCAGTTATCATTAAAAGAAAGCGCACTGATCTGTGCGGCATACCAATCCGATTGGTAATCCCATGCCCATCCTTCGCCCATAATTTCTTCTTCAAAATAGTTATCGTCACCGATGATATTTCCGGCAATCGTGCTGATGTTCCGGGCTTTCAAGGAATCCACCCAGAACTCCATGGGCCTGGTAATCTCACCATTATGATAACGCCCCGTGATTGTCGGATCGCCTGAGCCAACAATAATCAAGTCTCCACCCAGTATCCCGTTCTCATCGATTGAGCTGTCAGCATAGAATTGTGTACGATAACGAAATTCAGGTCCTAATTTAATCAATGCAGCAGCCGTTGTAAATAATTTCATATTTGAAGCTGGAATAAAATTCTTATGTGGATTCCTTGAATAAAGATATTCTCCATTCTTCAATGATTGAACAACCACTCCCCAATAAGCATTGGAAAATGCCGGCTCATTGAATATTTCATCCAATTCTGCTCGCAATTGATCGACGGGTGTTCGAGACTGTTGCGTTGGTTTAAGATACACACACCCATTAATAAAAAACAGCAATAGAATAATTAAACATTTTTTCATCACATAATTCAAAGTTGTTCCTCCTCAGTTGTCGGTTCACAGTTGTCAAAGAACAATCGGTTGTACACCAAGACCGGGGAGATCGGGCAGGGTGAATTGTCCTTTATTTATCTTCACTTCCTGGAATGGATCAGTTTTCAATAATAATGAACCATCTAAATCAATATAGTCAAATAACGGCGCAATATGAGCAGCAGCCGTAATTCCAAGTGAGCTTTCAATAAAACATCCAATCATCGTCTTGAGATCCAGTTGTCGCGCTTTATCTACCATGTTCAATGCCTCGGTAATTCCACCACATTTCATCAGTTTTATGTTTATGCCATCAAAGGCGCCAATTAGTCTGGCTGTATTTTAAAATAATTAAAATGTTGATAATAGTCAAGAATTTTTTATAGTATTATTTAGAATTTCGTAATTGCTCAGTTACAGGGGGACTGGGCGATTACTTTGTAATAATATTTTACCTTGACAATTAACAAAAAATTTTGTAAGTTTGACTTCATTTTTTTTAGTTCAAAAATTCTTAAAGGAATTGGTTATTACCCAGGATGAAGTTAACGATAATAATTGTTAATTATAATGTTAAAGAATTCTTAGAACAATCGATTATATCAATAAAAAAATCCTGTAAAGACATCGACTATGAGTTATTTGTTGTCGATAATGCTTCCAGTGATGGAAGTGTAGAACTCATTAAAAGAAAATTCCCCGGAATCAAACTCATTGCCAATACAGAGAACAAAGGCTTTGCAGCAGCGAATAACCAGGCGATGAGACAGGCGCAGGGCGAGTATATTTTGCTGATCAATCCTGACACGATCGTTCAGGAAGACACAGTACCAGTGGTACTTAATTTTTTTAAAGACCACCCTGGCTGCGGAATGGTAGGCTGTAAGATTTTAAATCCGGACGGGAGCTTACAACTACCCTGTCGTCGCAGTTTTCCAACGCCGTGGGTAGCCTTCACTAAAATTACCGGGCTTAGCAAGCTTTTTCCCCGGACCAGGTTCTTTGGCAGGTATAATTTAACTTATCTCGATCCGGATGAGACTTATGAAGTAGAAGCCATTTCCGGCTCTTTCATGTTTTTTAGACGACAGGTTATCGACAGGATGGGCTACCTGGATGAGTCATTTTTCATGTATGGAGAAGACCTTGACTGGTGCTTCCGAATTCGTGAAGCCGGCTGGAAAATTTTTTACCTGCCGGAAACCAAAATCATCCATTTCAAAGGAGAGAGTTCCAAGAAAAGCCAGATCGATTTAATTCTTCAATTTTACCGGGCAATGAAATTGTTTGTGGAAAAGCATTATCACCATCGATATTTGCATGTTCCACAGTGGCTCTTGATGTTAGGGATCACGCTACGAGCCAGCCTTACTTTTATAAGTAAATTTTTGACCCGATTTGCCCCGGGAATTATAGATTTCGCTTTTCTTAATATTTCCATGATCTTAGCCATCCTGATCCGATTTAAAAACCTGGTCCATTTACGAGGATATTTAATCGTCATGGCGGTCTACTCCTCTATCTGGATGCTCTGTTTAATGCTTGTTGGCAGTTATGGTAGAACAAAATACTCGACTTTGCGTGCAACTTATGGTGTGTTGGTCGGGTTAGTGCTGAATACGTCATTAACCTTTTTTTTCAACCAGTATGCCTTTTCAAGAGCCGTCGTTTTAATATCAGGGACGCTTAATATATTGCTGTTAGGGGGATGGCGTTTTGGGTTAAAAATTTTGTCAAGATTCCAGGTTTTTCCTTTCAGAAAAATTGTAGGAAAAACATTGTTAGGGAGACGGGCTTTAATTGTCGCCCCGGCAGAATCGGGACAACAGATCGCCATAAGATTAAAGGAACGAATTGATGCCGGATATGAAATTTGCGGCATTGTTTCTCCTGAAAATAATCTGATTGATGAGAAGAACCGGGATGTACCACTTTTAGGCAATTTGAAATACCTGGATGCCATTATTGGACAGACTCACGCCCAGGAGATAATTTTCTCCACAGAAAAAATATCGTACGATCAGATTCTTGAAATTATCGCTCATACGAAAAAGGCCGGCGTGAATTTTAAGCTGATTCCCAGCAGTATGGACGTGATTATTGGCAAAGCATCCGTAGAATATATTGGCAATTTGCCTTTGATGGATATCGACTATAAGTTGAATCGACCGATTAACATTTTTACCAAACGATTGTTTGATATAATGTTATCGCTTGGCGTTTTGATTTTATTTTTGCCTGAAATTTTATATTTGAAATTAATTAAAAAAGTAAAAATTGAAAAAAAGAAGATATTTACTATTGATTCAAACCAGGTTTTTATTTTCGAATTTTCAAATTCGGAACTATCAACCCGGCAAAAAAAGTTACCCTGTTATTGGTCTGTTTTGGCAGGCAAGTTAAGCATTGTCGGCTCACCAATCATTGAGGTCAATGATCAACAGCACCCAAAAGGTTGTCTCGATTTAAAACCAGGATTGACCGGTTTTTTTCAAATTAATAAACACAACTCACTTTCAATTGCAGATTGTGAGCGTTACAATTTATATTATTTAAAAAACTATTCATTAATGTTAGATATCGAAATAATTATTAAGGCAATATTTAAATTTTAGCTATGGAACGATACGTATTGGAATTTGAACGTCCTTTGATCGAACTGGAAAAGAAAATCCAGGATATGAAAAGCTACTCTCTAAGTGAAGATCTGGCAGTCAACGAAGAAATCGCCAAACTCGAAGAGAAGGCGGAAAAGCTCAGCCAGGATATTTATACCAAACTTACCCGATGGGAGCGCGTGCAATTGGCAAGACATCCGCAGCGACCCTACACACTGGATTATATCGAAAGAATCGCAGGTTCTTTTATCGAACTACACGGAGATCGGGCTTTTGGAGATGATCCAGCCATTGTTGCCGGCTTTGCAGAAATAGAAAACGAACCGGTTGTGATTATTGGACATCAAAAAGGTCGAACCACCAAGGAGAAGCTGTACCGCAATTTTGGCAGTCCCCACCCGGAAGGTTATCGCAAAGCGCTTCGGCTGATGAAGCTCGGCGCTAAATTCAACCACCCCATTATCTGCTTGATCGACACACCCGGTGCCTATCCCGGTATCGGTGCGGAGGAACGGGGACAGGCAGAAGCAATAGCCAGGAACCTGTTTGAGATGTCTCACTTACCGGTACCAATTTTAGTTATTGTAATCGGCGAAGGAGCCAGCGGCGGCGCGTTAGGAATTGGCGTGGGCGATCGGTTATTAATGATGGAAAATACCTGGTATTCGGTTATTTCTCCGGAAGGCTGCGCCGCAATCCTCTGGCGAGATAGTGCCAAAGCTAACCTCGCTGCCGAAGCGATGAAAGTCACCTCAACCGATTTATTGGAGATGAAAATATTAGACGCCATAATCAAAGAACCAAACGGAGCGGCGCATCGAAATGTTGATAAAGCCGCAGAGATTTTAAAAGAAACAATTTTGACTGAGTTGAGAGATTTAAAGCAGATCCCGATTGATGATCTAATTCAGAATCGAATCGAGAAATATGGAAAGCTGGGATTCTGGGAGGAAAAGTAATCGTCAGTAAAGCTTATTCCTGAACCTGCGAATAATCAAAACGTAGGGCGTTGGGCGTGGCGCGTAGAGCGTAAAACACGGTGCGCTCTACGCCCAACTTGCTACGCCCTACGCGCCACGATTCACTGTATCAAGAGCTTGAATCAAAATTAATTCCTGGTTTAAACATCTTTGATAACGATAACACCTGAGGAGGTACCAATTATGCTGAGTAAAGAATTATTAGACATTTTAGCCTGTCCCAAATGTAAAGGTGACCTTGAGTACGATCAGAAGAATGAAAAATTGATCTGTCATGCCTGTCGTTTAAAATACAACATTAAAGATGACATTCCAATCATGCTGATTGACGAAGCTGAAAAATTTTAAGCCAGCATAATTATAATATTATTATCAAGTATTTTGGTTTAATCGGCAAATATTTCTGAAACTTTGAAATAGATCGTGAGTATATTTAGAAAATCCTGGTTCAGATGGGCTTCTCGAGGTGTTTTTCTATTGAACCAGGAATTTTTCTTTATAAGCTTAAGTATTTAAATAAAGATATTTAACTAAAAATTGCTTGACTCTTAAAAATTTTTATCGTAAATTTAGCGATTCTCATTAATTGAGAATACCATAATGAACCATAATTAATTTAGAAGATCATGTTACAATCACAGGTACTGGTGCTTAATCAGAATTATGAACCGATGACAATCACCAATGTTAAAAAGGCGATTATTCTGATATATTTAGGAAAAGCTGAGATCATCGAAAAGGATGATGCTTACATCCGTTCGGTAAGTATCAGCTATCCTCTCCCAAGCATTGTTCGACTAACCCGGTATATTAATGTGCCGAGAAAGCGGATTATTCTTTCCCGGAAAAATATTATTAAGCGGGATAGTCATCAATGTCAATATTGTGGAAGCCGCAGCGGTCCAGTGACGATTGACCACGTCATCCCAAAAGTTCGCGGTGGTGAGGATACGTGGGAGAACCTGGTTTGTGCCTGTGTCAGGTGTAATAATAAGAAAGGAAACCGAAGCCCGGAAGAAGCCGGAATGCAACTGTTTACCAAGCCGCAACGACCGAGTTATATCTTTTTTATTCGATACTTTGTCGGTTCGATTGACAATCGCTGGAAACCTTATCTCTACATGAAATAAAAATTGACATCACGTACACAGGAGAGATCGACGGATGAAAAAACGAATTTTGAGTGGAATGCGACCAACTGGAAAACTGCACCTGGGTAATTATGTTGGCGCATTGGAAAATTGGGTGAAATTGCAGGGTCAATATGAAAATTTTCATCTCGTTGCGGATTGGCACTTATTAACGACAGACCTGGATACGTCAACAATCGAGGCTGATACAATTGATATGGTTATCGATTGGCTTTGCGCTGGCATTGATCCTGAAAAGAGCCCGATCTTTATCCAATCAAAAATTAAAGAACATGCCGAACTGTTTTTGCTCTTTTCCATGCTGGTTACCGTGCCCCGGTTAGAACGGAATCCGACGGTCAAAGAGCAAGCAAAAGACCTGGGATTGGAAAACAATATGGCTTTTGGACATCTTGGCTACCCGGTATTGCAGGCAGCGGATATTATGATTTATAAAGCACACCTGGTTCCGGTAGGAGAAGATCAATTACCCCATATCGAGCTGACCCGGGAGATTGCACGACGATTTAATAATACTTATGGAGAAGTATTTATCGTTCCCAGCGGTCGGGTTACCGAGTTCAGCCGGCTGCCAGGATTGGACGGCAGGAAAATGAGTAAATCATTGGGAAACACGATTCTGCTATCTGATCCTCCCGAAGCAATTCAGCAAAAAGTAAAGCAGGCGATAACAGATCCTCAAAAAATTCGAAGGGGTGATCCCGGGCGCCCGGAGATTTGTAATGTGTTTACATATCATCGGAAATTCAATCCTGATGAGATACCCGAAATTGAACGCGATTGCAAAAGCGGCGTCCTGGGATGCGTAGTATGTAAAAACAACCTGTCGGAAAAGTTAGCGTTATACCTGGCTCCGTTTCGGGAAAAACGGGAATATTATGAACGGCACTTAGACGAAGTTATGGCTATCATTGATCGGGGGAATGCTGTCGCCCAAAAAGTGGCGCGTGAAACCATGAATGAAGTCTATAAAGTAATGAAACTCGGGTAACAATGACGTATCGAGTAAAACTTCAAAATTTCGAGGGACCGTTAGATCTGCTATTGTTTTTGATAAAAAAAAATGAAGTCGATATTTATGATATCCCTATTTCGGAGATTACCAGTCAATATTTAGGGTATGTTGAAATTATAAAGTTACTGGACCTGGAAAGCGCCGGTGAATTCATTTTGTTGGCTGCGACATTGATTCGGATCAAAGCAAAAATGTTACTCCCTCGTCCACAAATTGAAGAGGATGAAGAAATTATTGATCCCAGGATGGAACTGGTAAATCGGCTGCTTGAATATAAGCGATTCAAAGAACTTGCTTTCAAATTATCAGACCTGGAGACAGAACAAAGTAAAGTATTTCCAAGGTTCCAACATCCAGAGTTTGAACATGAAACAGATGGCGGCATCGAATTGGATGAGGATGTCACCCTGTTCTCACTAATCAGCGCTTTCAAACAAGTTCTGGATCAAATACCCAAAGAATCGTTTCACCTGGTTCAAGATATTCAAATTAGCTTAGAAGAACAAATTGAGTATATCCTCAATCGTTTGACAGTTAGTAAACAGGTTACCTTTGTTGACCTGGTTTCTCATATTCGAGATCGACTTGCCGTTGTCGTTACTTTTATTGCAATGTTGGAACTCATAAAGCGAGGAGAACTGATCGCCAGGCAATCAGATGCTTTTGGTGAGATCTGGATAGTGAGGAAAAGTGATAGAGTTAAATGAAATAAAAAAAATTGTTGAAGCACTAATTTTTGCATCTGATAGCCCAATTTCTGAAAATCGGATAAAGAACGTTATCACGGAATTAGACACGGGTCAAATTCATGAAATAGTCGATGAGTTGAATCATGAATATGACCAGAATGAACATGCGTTTAATATCGTTCGGTTAGCTGGTGGCTACCAGTTTGTAACAAGATCAGAGTATGCAACTTATATTAAGCAATATTATAAGGGTCGATCAAAATCAAGACTTTCTCGTGCGGCATTGGAAACGCTGGCGATTATTGCTTTTAAACAGCCCATCAGCCGTCCCGAAATTGATTCAATTCGGGGCGTGAATTCTGACGGTGTTGTTAAAAATCTTCTCGAACGGAACCTGATTCATATTTCAGGCCGGTCAGAGAGCATTGGGCGTGCCTTACTCTATAGCACAACGTCGGAGTTCTTGCAATACTTTGGGGTATACGATATTGCTGACCTGCCGAAACCTCGAGAGATTGAAGAATTATTGGGAAGTGGACAGGAAGAGCTTCCCTTCTCCAGTGATGAATTGGATGGAAAAATTGTTGAAAACATATCCACGCTTGATGAGTTTGACTTAGTTGATGATGAGGTTAAATAGATTTCTGGCATGCTGCGGACTTGGATCACGACGAAAATCTGAGTCTTTGATTTTAGCAGGAAGAGTTGCCGTTGATGGAAATATCGTTCGTTCACTGAGCGTTACCATAGATGAAAAACAAAATCGAGTAACCGTCGATGGCAAGCCGGTTGCTCCTCCGCAGAAATGTATTTATATTTTAATGAACAAACCGGGGGGATATGTAACAACAGCCCACGATGAACTGGGAAGAAAAACAGTATTAGATCTGTTAACCGGTCACGTCAGGGTTTTCCCGGTTGGTCGGTTGGATAAAGACACGACGGGTGCATTATTATTCACCAATGATGGTCACCTTGCCTTTCAACTGATGCATCCAAAATTTAATATCGATAAAGTCTACCAGGCATGCCTGAATAAACCGATCATTAAAAAGGATATCCGTAAGCTGCAAAGCGGGATTCACCTGGAAGAAGGTATTACAAGCCCCTGTAAAGTTAATATCATAGGCCGGGATAGCAAGAAGATTGAGATCATCCTGCATGAGGGTCGCAAGCGACAGGTTAAACGAATGTTAAAAACACTGGGATATCATGTCGTCGGTTTAGAACGAAGTCAGTTTGCCGCACTTACTTTAGCGGATTTATTGCCCGGGCAGTGGAGATATTTAACAGAACAAGAGGTTGCCGATTTGAATTCGCTGGTAAAGGGGCAGAATGGATGATAAGAAGATCGATGTAATTGCTATCGATGGTCCAGCCGGTTCGGGCAAAAGTACCACAGCTCGATTAGTTGCAAAAAGGTTAGGATTTACTTATTTAGACACCGGGGCAATGTATCGGGCACTCACGCTCAAAGTGCTAAACAGAAAAATAGATGTTCAAAACGAATCCGAAATATTGTCCTTAATACCAGCTACAAAAATAGCATTGCTGGCACGCGCGAGACAGCTGAGCGTGATGTTAGATAACCGGGATGTCACTCGACAAATTCGGAATTCTAAGGTTTCAGACAATGTTTCGATCATTTCGGCACATAAAGGTGTGCGGGATTGGATGGTTAGCCTACAGCGAAAAATTGGCGAACCGGGCAGGATTGTTGCCGAAGGTCGGGACATCGGAACTGTAGTTTTTCCCAACGCCCGGTTAAAAATATTTTTAATTGCTTCACTGGCTGAAAGAGCAATAAGACGGCAGAGAGATTTCTCAAACGAGAGAGAGTCCACTACCTTAAACCAGGTTGCTGTGGAGTTAAAAAAACGAGATAGTATTGATAGTACCCGGGCGGTCAGCCCATTGAAGAAAGCTAATGATGCCATTGAGCTGGATACCAGTAGTCTTACCATTGAACAGCAGGTTGATTTTGTTATGGAGCAGTGGATGAAGAAGGTGAGTGGTTAGTAGTGAATGATGAGTAGGTGAGTGGTAAATTTGTGATCAGGTAATGCGGTAATTGGGTAATAATAAACATTTAGTATTATAATTCACGGTCAAAAAGTTGACCATAACTATGAACGTTTCATAAAACATATTCTGCTAATGCAGAATATCAGCAAAAAAATGTCAGGAGGTATATTTAAATGGTAGAATTAAACGACAATCACACCCCGGCTGTCGAGGGCGAGATTGAAGATCAGCAAAAAGACACTCAAGGAGGTGAGGCACAGACAATCAATACAGAACCAGCAAACGAAACGAAGCTATCCACCCCTAAGACTGTAAAGCTGGAAGAATTAGAGGAAGAGAAAGAATATTCTGCTGAAGAATTTGAAGAACTCAGCAAATTATATGAAGATACCATCAGCGATTACGCCGAAGGTGAGCTTGTTATCGGTAAAATCCTTTCCATTGGAGATAAGGAATTAACCGTTGATATTGGCTTTAAATCCGAGGGAACAATTCCGATTGATGAGTTTTCAAATCCTGATGAGTTGAATGTTGGTGATGATATCGAGGTGTTTATCGATAATGTTGAAGATAGCGATGGACGCTTGGTTCTTTCAAGGAAAAAAGTCGATTTTATCCATAGCTGGGAAAAAATTCTCAATTCGCATGACCAGGGTGAAATCTTGCAAGGAAAGTGCATTCGGCGGATTAAAGGTGGCATTGTGGTCGATTTAGGAGGAATTGATGCTTTTTTACCCGGTTCTCAAATCGATGTAAAACCGATTCGCGATTTCGATGCTATTATCGGACAAACCATAGATTTTAAGGTCGTTAAGGTCAATAACCTGAGAAAGAATATCGTCGTCTCTCACCGCGTGCTGGTGGAAGAGGAGATGAAAGAGCAGCGACAGAAGATCCTTGATAACCTGGAGAAAGGTCAGATACTTGATGGTATGGTTAAAAATATCACCGATTTTGGTGTGTTCATCGATCTCGGCGGTGTGGATGGTTTGTTACATATCAACGATCTTTCCTGGGGGCGAGTCAGTCATCCATCAGAAATCGTGGCATTCGATGAAACCATAAAGGTTATGGTGCTTGATTTCAACGAAGTCAAGGATCGAATTTCATTAGGACTGAAACAATTGCAGCCGCATCCCTGGGAAAATGTACCAAGCAAATACCCGGTTGGATCGGTAATGAAAGGCAAAGTGGTGAATATTTCTGATTACGGCGCTTTTATTGAATTGGAAAAAGGCGTCGAGGGTTTGATTCATATATCTGAAATGTCCTGGACACAGCATATCAAACATCCATCGAAGATTCTGGCTGTGGGAGAGATCGTCGAGGCAAAAATACTCAATATTGATGAAGAGGAGAAGAAAATCTCTCTCGGCTTAAAACAGTTGGAACCTGATCCCTGGGATACACTTGAGGAGAAATACCCCATTGGATCCCGCCATGAAGGCAAGGTTAGAAATTTAACCAACTTTGGTGCATTTGTTGAGCTTGAAGAAGGTATCGACGGATTGATTCATATTTCTGACCTGTCCTGGACCAAAAAAGTTCGACACCCGGGAGAGGTGGTCAAAAAAGGCGATTCAATTGAGGTCGTCGTGCTGAATGTCGACCGAGGCAACCGTCGAATTTCACTCGGCTACAAGCAAACAACTGATAATCCCTGGGATACATTTGAAGAGATTTTCAAACCGGGAAAAATTACCCGGGGTAATATTGTTCGTCTGATCGAAAAGGGCGTCATTGTTGAATTACCCGAAGCGGTTGATGGATTTGTTCCAATCTCTCACCTGCAAAAGCCAAACATCACCAAACCCGCCGATGGATATAAGGTCGGTGATGAGCTTGAGTTATGCGTGATCGAGTTTAACAAAGACGCTAAAAAGATCGTGCTGTCAGAGAAGATCGATTATGCTTTAGGTCTTATTCGACAAAGAGCACAGGGTGAACAAGTCGAGATCGATGATGTCGACGATATATTCGACGAAACAGTTGAAGATCAAAAAATTGACGCTCAAGCTGCAGAGGTTGATGAGAAAGAAGTTAAAACTGAAGCGCTGAAAGAAGAAAAAGCAATTGAGGAAGTAAGCGACCAGGCTGAGTCGGAAGCAGAAGTTGACGTTGATTCAAAAATTGAAGCCGCAGAAACAACTGAAGCGAAAGCTGAAACAACAGTCGAGCAAGAGAAGTCCAAAACTGAAGCTGAGGTTACTGAGACGAAGGCAGATGATGAAGAATCCTCGTCTGAAATCAGTGTGACCGAAGCAAAAGCTGAAACTCCTGTTGAGGAAGCTGAGCCTGAAATCACCCAGGAAGCTGAAACTCCTGCTGAGGAAACTGAGCCTGAAATCACTGCAGAAGCTGAAACTCCTGTTGAGGAAGCTGAACCTGAAGTCACTACGGAAGTGGAAAAAACTGAAGAGCAGACTTCGGAAACTGAGCCAACGGAACCTGTTGAAGAGCAGAAAGACGACTCAACAGCTAACGAGGAAAAATCTAATAAATCCGGCGATGAAGAAAAATCAGAGCCGATTGAAGAGGCATCAGCTTCAGAGGCAAAGTCTGAGGAAGCGCCAGCAGAGGATGAAAAATCTTCGGACAAAACCAAGAAAAAAACGACTAAAAAGCGCCCCCGCAAGAAAAAAGAACAACCAGAAAACAAAGAAGCGGACGGTGAATAGTCTAAATGTAAATAGTATTGATTTTTTTTAAAGCATCTCCCACCGGTGGTTTGACCGGTGGGAGATTGTTTTTTAGAATAATTTAGAATGAGTTTTTTTAATGAAACAAATTGTCATCACCAAAAATGGTGGACCAAACGTTTTAAAACTGCAAGAAAAACCGGATCCAGTCCCAAAAGATGAAGAAGTAAAAATCCGCGTGAAAGCTGCCGGAATTAACTTTGCCGACATCTTAGCGCGAAAAGGACTCTATCCTGATGCGCCTCCCAAACCCTGCGTTGTTGGATATGAAATATCAGGAATTGTTGAGTCTGTTGGCGCCCAGGTTGAAAACGACATGATTGGTAAGCCGGTTTTGGCGCTTACCCGGTTTGGCGGTTATTCTGACGTGGTAACCGTTCCGGTTTATCAAGTTTTCGAAAAACCGGGGACCCTTTCGTTTGAACAAGCTGCGGTATTACCCGTCAATTATCTCACTGCCTATCAGCTATTAGTGGTCATGGGTTCGCTCAGAAAAGGAGAGTCGATTCTCATTCATAATGCTGGCGGCGGTGTCGGATTGGCAGCATTGGATATCGCTAAAAAAATTGGAGCAATAACTTTTGGTACTGCCAGCGCCAAAAAACATGACTTCCTCAAGCAAAGAGGACTGGAATACGCCATCGATTATCGAACCCGGGATTGGTCTCAAGTGCTAAACCAGCTCACCGATGGAAAAGGCGTTGAATTAATCATCGATCCATTGGGTGGAAAAAATATAAAAAAAAGCTATAAAGCACTCCGAAGAACGGGACGGCTGGGCATGTTCGGTATTTCGACTGCATCTAAATCTCAATCCGGCGGAAAACTTCAATTGATAAAAGTAGTTTTACAGACGTCTAAATTTAGTCCGATCCGATTGATGAATGCCAACAAAGGTATTTTTGGCGTGAA
>CBFDBN010000011.1:0-24808 GCA_965603055.1 uncultured bacterium
TAAATGTGGTGACTAAATCTCCGACTAAAGAAGGTCGATTGAAAATCCGGACCGTAAGTGGATTTTATTCCGATCCACCTTATCCAGAGTGGAAATGGACTGATCGAACGTTAAATTTTTCCCGGAATGACATCAGTTACAGCAAAAGTTTCGGCGATTTGGGAATCAACCTGGGTTTGGGCTATCATCGTTCAACCGGTTATCGGATGGATGGCGATTTTCACCGGTTTAATACCAATGCGAAATTGATATACAAATTCCCGGATGCCTCAAAATTAACGCTTTACGGCGGGTATAGCTATGAAAATCGAAGCGAATTTATTGAATGGCAGGACCAACACAATACCCCCATCTCATCTCCCTTCTATAGCGGTGCAAAAGTTAGAATGAATTTTTATGATACTTATCTTTTTTACCAGAAACAGCTCGGACCAAGATGCGGGTTCAAAATTCGGGCTTCATACCTCAGTTCATTAATGGGAGATCAATATAATCGAGGTAATGACTATTTTCCGGCTGAAGGTATTGGATCCGAGATTAAAATGGATTGGATGCCCCATCGCGCTCACAACCTGACATTCGGTGCCGAATATAAAATTGATGGGGGGCACACAAAATTTATTGGCGATCATCGCGGTTTTTCACTTGCCCCGTTTATTCAAGATCAATGGCAAATTAATAGAAATATGACAATAACGCTTGGATTGCGCTATGATGATTATCGAGTGATGAATTCTGATTACCGCGAAAATCACTTAAATCCAAAATTAGGGATTAACTTAAATCCTTATGCCGGTACGATTTTCCGTTTTTCAGCCGGCAGCGGTTTTCGCGCGGCATCGATTACCGAAAGATTTGTTAACTTCAAATACAAACTGTTTACCGCCGTGCCAAACGAGGATTTGAAAGCTGAGACGGTCTGGTCGTTTGAATCAGGGCTTCACCAGGAAATTACCAATAACTGGTGGATCGATGCGGCTGTTTTTAATAATGATTATTATAATTATATTGAACCGGTTGAGGAGATATTGGATGATTTCAGCTTGCAGGTTCAATTTCAAAATGTCGTTAGAGCAAGAATAAGGGGATTTGAGTTCTCAACAAAAGGAAGCTGGCTGCGAAATCATTTAGGCTTGCAAGCAAATTTTACCTACATGAATGCCAGGGATTTGAATACTAATAAGCCTTTAACTTATCGACCGGAAATATTAGCCTTTATCACACCTTCCATCAAGTTCGATCCATTTGAAATTCAAGCGGAATATCGCTATGCCAGTAGAATAGATAGTGTGATGCTTTATGATTATGACCAGCGGGTCCCCCAAAAGGTTTGGGCATTTAGAGCATACTTGAGATTGACGCCTTTTACAGCTATTTTTACGATAAATAATGCTTTTAATTATGCCTATATTCAATTGGAAAGGAACTTGCGCGAGATTCGAAATGTATCAGTGACTTTTATGTATGAGTTGTAAGAAAAAATTACGATGTACGATTTACGAATTATGATTTACGATTTGAATTTACAACTGCCAGAATAATCCTAATGACACCGCCATATCGTTGAATCCGTTTTTAACTGCATAATCCTGCTGCCACAAACCATATTTATATTCGTATTCAACTTCCCCTGCCTCAATCTGTTGACTGGTAATGTCACGAGTTAATTTCATGCTACTCCAACCAATTTTGGAGAATTCCAGCGTGGCACCGACCTGTGAGCCAAGCTTGATATCAAAACCAAGCACAAAAAATTGTGCGGCACCAGCTAAATTGATCTCCGGGTTAACATAATTTTCTTCTAATTTTTTTGTATTCGTTTCAGAATTCAGCTCCGCTACGGTTCCTTCGGCTTTATAATTGTAGATATAGTAACCGAATCCAATGCCAAAGTGCAAAAATGAATTTGCCCGCACATCGATAGGGGTTTGAAATAGCATGGTGACCTCAACCGGAAATCCAGTCACAGAAAATGTTGATTCATCTTTTGCGATAATGTCTTTTAAATATATTTTGCTGTAATCAATATTGTTTTGATTTTTTTGTTGGGTATATCCATAGCCAGAAGAGAAGCGGATCGCCAGGTTGGGTATAAAATAATAGCTGAAGCTGGCTTTGAAATTTATGGGAATTAAATTGTCGGATGTGGTTAAAATTTGTTGATTGAAATTCACCAAATCCAGGTTGACATGCTGAAAAAATCCGGTGCCTAAATTTATGCCGAATATTTTTCTGGACAGCTCAATTGTTGATTCTGATTCTTCCTGGCTCCAGGTATTTGTATTTATTACAAGTAATGCCAGAATTATTAAAATTATTGAGTACTTTGTCATAATCCCTCCAAAGTGGAATTCAATCTGGATCGAATGGTAAGAATATCCAAAATTATGATTTAGGATAAACATCAAATCCCATAATTTGAAAATGCTTATTCATTGAACAAACTTTTTTCATTCCATAATCTTGCATCAAAATAAATGATGTACAATACTATGCTCAGCATTTTTTTTATCGACAAAAGCATAAAAAGCACCTGTATCTATGAAAAAGTAATTATTTCCCATAAATAATTCTATCCACGTTTTTAGAAGTGTCTGTGAAGTTTGATTCTATTATCCCTTGAAATTGCAAAAATCTTCTTTTTTGCTCTTTTATTTCCTTTGAATTGCCACGATCCGTTGAATAAACAAAGACTTCAACTTCCTGGTTATTAAATTTTTCTAATCCTTTAAAGGAAATAAAACCATCTTTTATTGTTGTGATGGCTTTCAAGGCTTCCATAAACTTCCTCATTATAGATTATAAAAAAATGTGGTTTAGTATTTCATTTTTTTTGAAATGAAAATTACATTTCTTAATCTTAAAAAAAAAATAAGTAATAGTCAAGCAAAATTTTAATATTTTGTGACAGCTTCGTTTTTGTGAGCCAATTTTTCAGAATAAAAAAAAAGCGAGGCACACTCACCTCGCTCTTCGTTTTAACCACATAGAAGCAGAATCAAAACTATTTCTTTTCATCATCCACGACTTCATAATCTGCTTCTTCGACTTCTTTTTCATCAGTTGCTTCTGCTTCACCACCTGGAGGAGGAGGCCCTTGTTCTGGTTCTGCTCCGCCAGCAGCCTGTTGTTGCTGGTAAAGTGTAGCAGAAAGCTCATTCCAGATCTGGTTCAAAGCGTCCAGGCTGGATTTTATTTCATCAACATTGTCGGTTTTCAGTGCTTCACGTACCCTGCCAACTGCGGCTTCAAGCTTTTCTTTTGCGGCGCTATCTAACTTATCACCTAGTTCCTTGAGATTCTTTTCGGTTTGATAAGCCATCTGGTCTGCCTGGTTTTTAAGGTCAACCAGCTCACGCTTCTTTTTGTCGTCTGCCGCATGAGATTGGGCATCATTCACCATTTTTTCAATTTCTTCTTTGGATAAACCGGTCGAAGCTTCGATTCGAATCGATTGTTCTCTACCAGTTGCCTTATCTTTAGCAGCCACGTTCAGAATTCCATTGGCATCGATATCAAACGTCACTTCGATTTGCGGTATACCTCTTGGTGCCGGTGGAATACCATCCAGGTGAAATTTTCCCAGGGTTCTATTGCCAACAGCCATTTCACGTTCTCCCTGGAGAATATGAATTTCAACCGAAGGCTGGTTGTCCGAAGCTGTCGAGAAAATTTCTGATTTACGTGTCGGGATCGTGGTGTTCTTTTCTATCAATCTGGTAGCCACACCGCCCAGGGTTTCAATGCCCAATGACAAAGGTGTAACATCCAGCAACAAGACGTCGGTAACATCTCCTGCCAGCACGCCACCCTGAATCGAAGCTCCAACAGCGACAACTTCATCAGGATTGACGCCTTTGTGAGGCTCTTTGCCAAATAGATTCTTTACGATTTCCTGGACTTTAGGCATACGAGTTGACCCGCCGACCATAACAATCTCATCGATGTCTTTGGCGGCTATGCCAGCATCTTTCATTGCAGTTTCACACGGTTTCACAACTCTTTGAAACAGGTCGTCACATAATTGTTCAAATTTTGACCGTGCCAATGTCATATTCAAATGTTTCGGTCCAGTATTGGTCGCTGTTATGAATGGCAAGTTAATATCAGTCTGGGCAACTGTGGACAATTCAGATTTTGCCTTTTCTGAAGCTTCTTTTAATCGCTGCAGCGCCATCGGATCTTTTGATAGATCGACACCTTCCTGTTTTACAAATTCGTCCACCAGCCAATCGATTATCCGCTGATCAAAATCATCACCACCCAGGTGCGTATCGCCATTGGTCGATTTAACCTCGAAAACACCATCCCCAATATCTAAAATTGAAATATCAAAGGTACCACCGCCCAAATCAAACACTGCAATTTTTTCGTCTTTTTTCTTATCCAGTCCGTAAGCCAGTGAAGCCGCGGTTGGCTCATTGATAATTCTTTTAACGGTCAGCCCGGCAATTTCACCAGCTTCTTTGGTTGCCTGGCGCTGGCTGTCATTGAAGTACGCTGGTACAGTTATCACAGCTTCGGTGACTTTTTGTCCCAGGTAGTCTTCGGCAGTTTGTTTCATTTTTTGAAGCACCATTGCTGAAATTTCCTGGGGCGAATACTCTTTATCACCGGCTTTTACTCTTGCCACGTCATTTTTACCGCGAATGACCTGGTATGGGACCTCTTCAATTTCTCGTGCAACTTCATCATAGCGACGTCCCATGAATCGTTTAATTGAATAAACCGTATTCTCCGGATTGGTAACAGCCTGTCGTTTGGCAATCTGCCCTACCAGTCGCTCGCCATCTTTGGTGAAGGCAACAATAGATGGAGTTGTTCGTCCACCCTCGGCATTCTGAATAACGACTGGTTCGCCACCTTCCATGACGGCAACACATGAGTTTGTCGTTCCTAAATCGATTCCAATTATCTTACCCATTTAAAGCCTCCTTAAGGATTTATAATATTAAAAAATCATATTTCATTTACGAATTTTAATTAAGTAGTACTACTTAATCAGATTCAAATATTGAATGTCATTCCGACCGAAGGGAGGAATTTGTTAGTCCACATAATATGAGAAATAAGAATTTCTGTTTGATGTATAGATTTCTCCTCACTTCGTTCGTCGAAATGACAGGTTCATTTTTTCAATTTTAAATAATCTGACTAAGTAGTAATAGTATCCAGTTTTTCAAACGTTTTTTCTTATTATTTGCAAAATCCATGCCATTAGAAACATAAAAAAAGCAAACTCGTAATCGTATAAAATTGAGTAAGTTACAAGTTTGCTATAAAATTGTTATAAAAACCAAACTGGAAAAAAATACTGTTACTCTGACTTTTTGACAGTATTTTGTGTCATTGTTTTTGAACTGGTATTTTTTTGAGGTTTAGCTGAACCAGGCTTTGCTTTGCTTTTCGTACTGTTCCCCTCAGCTTTTTGTTTGTCACTTTTATAACTGTTACTACGATAGTCAGTTACATAAAATCCATTTCCTTTGAATAAAAAACCATTACCAGTCCCGATTAATCGCCGAACATGCCCGCGACATTTAGGACATTTTGACAACGGTTCAGCAGTTATAGATTGAAATTCTTCAAAATTATATCCGCAGTCTTCGCAAACATAATCATAAGTTGGCATGGTTTAACTCCCTTTTTACCTTCTTGTCTAATAAATTAAATATCGTGTTGTTAGGACATAGCGCATAGAGCATGGCGCGTAATGGCATACGTTTTCACTCTACGCCTTACGCTCCACACCCTACTCCCTACGTTTTATTTAGGTATTCGAATCGTCACGTAATAAGTATTGATAGCATCACGCAATCGTTTTTTCAGTCTTAACATTACGACATCACCGGCCTTCAGCTTATCAATAATTCGATCATATTCTCGAACACTTGTCACCTCTTCTCGATTCACCGAGGTAATCAAATCACCTTCACGAACGCCTTTCCGATAGGCAGAGCTGCCCTGTTTTACATCTGTGACAAGTACACCTTCCTCATCCTCAAAACCATAGCGACGCGCCCGATCTGTTGTTAAATTAGCCACTTTAATTCCAAGTTTCTTTGTCTCTTTTTCACCCAATTGTTCTGGTGGACGATCGTCGGGACGCTCAGTCAATGTAACTGTAATGTTTTTAATGTCTCCGTTACGAACGACTTTTAATTTCACTTTATCACCGGGATTATGTTCAGCAACTCGTAACCTGAAGTCATTATCATCATTTACTTTTCGACCATCGATTTCCAAGACGACATCCTGTTCTTTCAAACCAGCTTTTTCTGCTGGAGTTCCTGGCTCAACACTCGCAATCAACGCGCCTTGAGATTCGTCTAAGCCAAGCGCCAGTGCCATTTCTTCGTCAACTGTCTGCGGTACAACGCCCAGGTAGCCTCGTACAACGTAACCTTTGTCAATCAACATATCCATTACCCGTCTCGCCATGTTGACCGGGATCGCAAATCCAATTCCATTAAAACCACCAGAGCGTGAAACAATCGCTGTGTTGACGCCGATGACTTCTCCTTTTAAATTTACCAGCGCGCCGCCACTATTTCCGGGATTAATTGCGGCAGTCGTTTGAATAAAATCTTCATAAGAGGACAGACCAATATTTGATCTTCCTTTAGCGCTGATAATGCCTTCAGTAACAGTCAACTGAAGCTCCTTGCTAAATGGATTGCCGATCGCCATAACGATTTGCCCGACCCTTATTTTATCAGAATCGCCCAATTTAGCGTAGGGCAGGTTTTCGTCATCTATTTTCACAACTGCCACATCAGTTTTCTCATCCCTGCCAATCAGTTTTGCAGTGAATTCTTTGTTATCCATGGTAACGACCCTGATCTCATCAGCTTCCTGAACAACATGATTGTTGGTTAGAATATACCCATCTTGACTAATAATCACTCCAGAACCGAGACCTTCCTGTCTGAATTCTTGTTCCCGATCCTGACCCTGGTCCCTTCGTCTATCTCGTTGTCCAAAGAAATCGAAAAAATCTTCCCACGGATTATAAGAGCGATAGCGCATAATTTTTGCACTGGTAATGGTTACCACCCAGGGCTTTACTGTTTCTGCAACCTGTATATAAGCTTTCTCAAGTTGAAGCAAATCATCAATACCAGTATCTCCACTGTTCGTGTATAATGGCGTTGCATTAGAATTTTCCCCGGTATCACTTTCAGTGCTAATCAATTTTTCAACCGGTTTTTCATTTGAGGCAAAACCTTTGAAAATAAAATCAAAGTTCGCTGATATGATTAAGCCAGCGATGACCCCTAAGAAAACTGCCAGAACAAGCAATGAAGCATTACGTTTAGATATTGCCATTTTTATTTCCTCCTAAAAATATTTTCAAAATTAGATGCTAAATTAATAATTATGATTCGATTAAATTTACTACTATTTAACGGTTAACAAAATATTTTGTTGCTTGATTATTCAAATTTTCCATTATTGTCGAAATCCTCAACAATTTTTCGTTCTTCATCAGATAAATTTGATCGCCGCGTAACATTAATTGTAACATACTGATCCCCAATTCCCTCCTTTGATTTGACGCCAAAGCCTTTAAGACGAAAAATTTTACCAGATTTGGTTCGAGGTGGAATTTTTATTTCCACTTTATTATTATAGAC
This sequence comes from uncultured bacterium, assembly GCA_965603055.1. GTDB lineage: Bacteria > Zhuqueibacterota > Zhuqueibacteria > Thermofontimicrobiales > Thermofontimicrobiaceae > CBFDBN01. Next base: position 7,638 of record CBFDBN010000011.1, read on the forward strand.
TGTTTTAACTCGAATTTTGTTGCCCTGAATCACTTTAATTATATCTAATGGTACCTCACAATGAATATCATTTCCCTTTCTTGTAAAAAATCGGTGAGGAGCAATATGAAAAGTGACAATAATATCGCCTTTCGAGCCGCCTTTTATTCCAGATGCACCCTGACCCTTTAATTTTAACCTGGCACCATTGTCAATGCCCTGTGGGATTGTAACTGACAAATTTTTCGTTCGTTTGGCTGTTCCTTTCCCCCGGCAAACCGAACACAATTTTTCTATAACCGTGCCCCGTCCATAACACCGGGGGCAGGTTCGATTGACCGCGAAAAAGCCCTGGGCAATAGAAATTGTCCCTCTTCCGTGACAATCTGGACAGGTTTTCGGTTTGGTGCCTTTATCAGCGCCAGTGCCATTACAATCGCTGCAAGGTTCTTCAAGATTAACCTGTATGCCCTGTTTCCCGCCATTTACAGCCAGCTCAAAGGGAATAGTTAGCTCATAATAAAGTGTATCTCCTTTTTGACTGGTACCGGTTCTTTCTTTACGAATTCGGTCACCAAAATCGAAAAAATCACCAAAAATATTTCCCAGGTTGTCAGATCCAAAAAGATCATCGATTGAAAAACTGCCGCTTCTCCGCTGCTGAGAAGAACCGGGACGCCAGAATTGGCTGAAATCAAAACCGCCAGTTGATCCCCCGCCGCCGAACGCGCCGTATTTCTTCATCTGGTCGTATTGCTTCCTTTTTGCCGGATCACGGAGAACATTATAAGCTTCCGAGATTTCCTTAAATTTAGCCTCAGCAGTTTTATCACCCTTGTTTTTATCAGGATGATACTTTTTAGCAAGATCACGATAAATCCGTTTAATTTCCGCATCCGAAGCATTTTCCTTAACGCCTAATATTTCATAATAGTCTCTTTTGGGCATAGTTAGTTTTCATCTACCTTTTCTGATTTCAAAACCTTGACTTGAGCCGGTCGCAACAATCGGTCATTAAATAGATATCCCTTTCGCCATTCCTCCGTAACAATTTCATCCTCACCGTTTTCACTTTTTTCTGTTAAAACTGCTTCGTGAAAACAGGGATCAAACTTCTGCCCCACAGCGTCGATTGGCTTTAGTCCCTGTTCTTTTAAAGCCTCAATTAATTTTTGATATATTAATTTGACGCCATTTAAAAATTCACTATTTTCATGGTCAGAATGATTTAACATCCGATCAAAATCATCGATCACCGGTAACAAAGAGCTGGCTAATTCACTCTTGAACAGGTCTGAAAGTTCCAGCCTCTCCCTTTCAACTCTTTTTTTGTAGTTCATGAATTCTGCTTGCAGCCGTTGAAGCTGCCCAAGATATTTGTTACCTTCACCACGTTCTGTAGCTTCTTTTTCAATGTTTTTGTTATTCATTTTTTCTGCTGAATCATTTTGAGAGACGTCTTGTTCATGGTTAACGTTCTGTTCGTCATCATCGGATATTTTAATTTCACGAGAGCTGTTGTTATTCATATCTTTAAACATTCATTTACTCCACTTTTCTCGAATGGGACCGTCACCTCGCGGGTGACGGTTACATTCAAACAACTATTTAACCTCAATCTTAATCTCTTTCGCTTTTGATTGTTCTTTTTTCGGCAACGTGACATGGAGAATTCCATTCTCATACTTTGCTGCTATTTTATCCCGATTCACTTCCCCGGGAATAGCAATTGAACGCCGAAATGGACCGTAACAAAACTCGGATCGAAGCTGATTTTTATCATCACCAAAAGGTTTTCTTTCACCACTGACGCTTAAAGTTTGTTCCTGGACATTAATTTTTATATCTTCCTTTTTCATGCCGGGCAGCTCGGCTGCCACGATGTAAGCATCATCTGTCTCCACCATATCTACGCCCGGTCTCCAATAGCCGCCTTCCCATTCCGGTTCATTCCCCAAAAAGTCATTGACGACACGATGAATATCATGCTTTAAATTTCTTAAATCATACAATGGATGAAACATTCCCTTATACATTCCTTTGTACATTGTGAACCTCCTCAAATTTGTTCAGAATTCCGGTTGAAGTGCTAGTTAGTATTTTGATAAATACAAACATTGTGCCATAACATTAAATTTCTTTAACCAGTTGGTTTTTTTAGTATTATAAATAGATAGTGTAAATTTCTAATAACGAAACAACCCTGTCATTTTGACAGACTGAACATAAAAAAAGCGGGCAGAATTAAAACTTCATACCGGGGTAGATAATTTTATTATTTTGTCAGGATTTTAATTTTTTTGTTGACAATTAATTAATATTTTTTATATTAATGGGAGAGATAAGATTTATAAAAAAAGCAATGGTCAAATCAGAAGAAATAATGATGAAGTCGATCCAGGAAGATTATTGAAAGCTTTGGGCGGAGAATAGAATAAATAAGTTATGGCAAGAATTTCTTCAATCCATAAAAAAGGTGAACTTACAGAAAATATGATTCGTCCTCATTTTGAGTCTCTAAGAAAACCAAATTAGGTAAAAATTTATTATATTTAACACATGGGTACGCTCAACACAATAGTTGTAGACGACGAGTGGCTGGTTCGGGAAGAATTGAAAACCCTGCTGGCAGAATATCCTGAGATTAAGTTTGTTGGGGAGGCTGCCAATGTTCCCCAGGCTATTGACCTGGTTAACAAAGTTCAGCCCGATGTGATCTTCCTTGATATTCAAATGCCAGGCGCAACCGGTTTTGATTTGCTCGAGCAGACAGACATCACGTCAAAAATCATCTTTGTGACGGCTTACGACCAATATGCTTTGAAAGCGTTCGAGGTTAATGCACTGGATTACCTGCTCAAGCCCATTCAGAAAGAACGGTTAGCCAAAACCATCCAGCGATTGGTCACGGGTGAAAAGACAATTCCCAAAGCAAGCCAGAAACTGGAATATGATGATGTCGTATATGTGCTGGTCAATGGATCGTTGAAATTTATTAAAGTCTCGCTACTGAGATGCATTATCGCAGAGGGGAATTATTCCTACATTTACTACAGAGATCGGAAAAAGGATCTGGTCTCCAAGACCTTGCAGGAATGGGAGGAAATGCTTCCCGATGATTATTTTGTCCGCATTCACCGTTCGACCATTGTGAATTTTGAGTATGTGGAGCAGGTAAAAAAATGTCGTAATTACACCCACCTGGTTTATGTGCGTGATATTGAGAAACCGTTTGTCATGAGTAGAAGGTTTGCGGCGAGGTTAAAAAAAACAATGACATTCTGATTTTTGGTGTAAGATGAAATGAAATATAATGGACATATTAAATTCTTTTGATCAGCTTAGTAAAAAATTTCAAAAATCAAAATCCAAAATCCAAACAAATTTCAATATTCAATTCCCAGTTTCCATATATGCAATCTCATATCACAAATAAAATTTTCAAATCCCCCCTACACATCCACCCTCTCTCCTTCCCTCTCCACAAAAAACTCCCCCTTCTTCTCATCACACTGAATGAGCATTTTAGCATGAACCCAGCCGTCCTGTTCAAATAAGTGAAAAGTAAATTGATCAGGAAACATGATCTGCAAGCGCTGTTTGATGTTTTCCAATGATGTGCCATGGACATCTTTTTTGCCTTGCGACTCATGGCTGGAATCGATCAGTTTGCCTGTGTTGGAAACATCGATGGATAAAATATCCTGTTGATAAGAAATCGAAATGTTCACAATTAGTGGTAAAGGGCTGGTTTGCATGCCGTATTTGATGGCGTTCTCGATTAAGGGCTGGCAGACAAAGGCGGGCACCAGGCACTTGCGAGCTTCGTCCTCGATTTTGAACGATACCTGCAGCGAATCTTTGTAACGCACTTTTTCGATATTGAGGTAGTTGTTTACAGCGTTAATTTCATCGTCCAGCAGGGCTTCGACTTTGTTGAAATTGAGCATGGAGTAGCGGAAAAATTCAGATAGCTCGGACACCATATCCCAGGCTTTGTCCTTGCTGATGAGAATCATGGAACGGATCGAGCTGAGGGCATTGAACAGAAAGTGAGGATTCATCTGGTTGCGCAGCAACCGCAATTGGGCTAAATTCGCCAACGCCCTGGCTTTCAGCAGGTTTCTTTTTTGGCGCAGGTAATTGATAAAATGGGTGATGATTAACAGCACCAGTGCGATCAAAATAAATTTAAACCACAGTGTTTTCCAAAACGGCGGAGCAATGGTAATTTCAATGGATGTGCCCGCTTCATTCCAGATGCCATCGTTATTGGCAGCTTTCACCCGAAAAGTGTACGTGCCAGGATCGAGGTTGGTATAGGTGGCAAAGCGCCTGGTGCCGACGTAGTTCCAATCGTTTTCAAATCCTTCCATTTTATAGGCGTAGTGATTCTGTTCAGGGATGGCATAGTTTAGCGCTACAAACTCGAACGAAAACACAGTATGTTTGTAAGAAAGATGGAGCGATTTCGTTTGGCTGATGTCCCGGGTTAAAACAGGATTTTTACCGCCAATTGCTACAGGTTGATTTAAAATTTTGAAATCGGTGATCACAACAGGCGGAATATAGGAATTTTCATGAATCTGCCCTGGATAAAAAGCAGTGACGCCATTAATCCCGCCAAAAAACATCTCACCGTCTCGGGTTTTGAGACAGGCATTATAGGTGAACTGATCGCTCTGCAAGCCGTTTTCTTTGTAATAGTTTTTCGTTTTGCCAGTTGTGGGATTGAGTTGGCACAAGCCATTGGTAGTGCTGAGCCACAAATTCCTCGCCTCATCCTCAAGGATGCCATAAACGATGTTGCTTGGTAGACCATCCTTTTTGGTAAAAACTTTGAATGAATTTTCCGCCTGGTTAAAAAGATAGAGTCCTGCCCCGACCGTGCCGAACCATAAATTGCCATCCCGATCCTCAAATACTGTCATCACTTCCACATTGCTCATGTTATGATTCAACTGGTATGGGGTAAATTCGCCCGTTGTGGTATTCAAACATCCAATCTGACTTTGATTACCGCCAATCCAAAGCTGATTTTGTCTGTCCAGCATCAGGTAATGAATGCTGGAAAAGCCTTGCTGCTGCCAGCTTTCAAGCACGTGGACAAAATGGTGAGTTTTTCTATCGAATCGATCCAGCCCGCCGCCGTCGGTTCCAATCCAGATGGTACCCTTTTTATCTTCGACCAGCGCCATGATGTTATCGTTTGCCAGGCTGGTTGGCTCGTGATCATTGTGCCGGTAATGGAGGAAATGATTATTTTTCCGATCAAACACGTTTAATCCGCCGTTATAGGTGCCGATCCACAGGTTGCCGTTCCGATCTTCCAGCAGTGATTTGATATTATTGACGCTCAAGCGATTGGGATTATTGATGTCATACATAAAATAGGTAAACAGTCCCGTCCGTCGGTTCAGGTAATTCAATCCGCCATGTTCCGTGCCGAACCAGGTATCACCGTTGCGATCTTCGAGAATGGCATAAACTGCCTGCTTGTTCAAACAGCGGCGATTATTGGCATCGGCTCGATAATGAATGAACGGCAAATTAGAAGTGTTCAAATAACTGAGTCCGCCTCGGGTGCCAAACCAGAGGTCACCTTTGGCGTCTTTAAAAATCGTCCAGACCGAGTTCTGAACCAGGCTGTACGGATTATTGGGATCGTGAGCGTAATAAGTAAACTGGCGGCTATTGCGGTCGAAGTTGTAAAGGCCGCTACGGTTACCGATCCACAAATTCCCCCTGCCATCATCCAGGATAGCTCGAATGGTAGTGCTTTCGGGATTATCTCTGCCAGGATAGAAATGCTCGAATCGTTCGGTTGTTCGATCAAAGCGATTCAATCCACCATCGGTCGTGCCGATCCATAAATTGCCCTGGCTGTCCTCAGTGATGGAATGGATTTCGTCATCCCCGATGCTGTAACGATTGTTGCTGCCATGTCGGAAACAGGAAAACTTTTGTCCATCCCGATCAAATGAACACAGCCCGCCGCCCAGTGTACCGATCCACAGTGTACCAAAGTTATCCTCATAAACGACCATCACTTCATTGGCGGGTTGTAGACTACTTTCTGAAGGATAAGGACGATAATTGAATACCTTCTTCTGCTCCAGGTCGAGCCGATCAAGCCCCTGGTCTGTGCCAAGCCATAATCTGCCCTGGCTATCTTCAATAATGGAATTGACATTATTTCCGCTTAATATAATTTCAGAGGATGAATCAGCGGTGAAATGGGTGAATGTTTTGTAATTTCGATCATATCGGTTCAATCCACCCGCCTCAGTGCCGATCCAGAAATTACCTTTGCTATCTTCCAGAATACAGCGAATGAGGTTTGCTGAAATGCTGTGCGGATCATCAGGATCAGGCTGAAACACGGTGAAGCTGTAGCCATCATATTTATTCAATCCTTCATTGGTGCCGAACCACAAAAATCCCTGGCTGTCCTGGTGGATGCAATTGACCTTGCTGTGCGAGAGACCATCTTCGATGGTGATGTTGGTGAATTTCAGATCTTGTTGTTGGGCATGGAGATTTATAGGAAGAATTGTTGATAGCGAGCAAATGAGTATAAATAAGATAAATAGATTAAAAAGTGAGTCAAGAATTAATTGAGAATGAAAATATCTGGTTTTCATTTTTGAATGAAAGACTTTTTTGATGTGGTGATTGATAGTTGTTTTGATTACTATGTAAAATAATCTTTTTTAAGGGAATTGTCAATCAATTTTTAATATATTTTTGCCACTCACATTTTTATTTCACCGCTTAAATTTTTCCGCTTGATATTTTCATTTTTTTTCTTTTAATATATCTTAATTCTTTGTAATAAAATGTAATAAATAATTGCTCAGTCAAAAAATTCCACTCATAATAAAGAGTTAATGCATGCGATTATCTCGATTTCAAAATGATCTGATTGAGTTTTTGATCTTTTCTTTCCTCGAGTTGAAAAGCATGAATTTTATTTTCACATTCAAGAACTGCACCTGCACCAATGATTCTTAAGTTTTTTTCTGTTATTTAAAAATCACGAATAGGAATCACTCAACCGAAATAATAACGAAGATTTCATGAACCAGATAAAGACACTCATTATCGATGACGAATGGCTCATTCGTTCAGAATTAAAGACGATGCTTATGCAATATCCAAATATTGATGTCATAGGCGAGGCAGCCAATGTTATTCAGGCGACTAAACTATTTAAAAAACACAAACCTGATCTCGTTTTCCTGGATATACACATGCCAGGCGGATCAGGTTTTGATTTTTTAGAGCGGATAAATGGGAATTATAAGCTTGTTTTTATCACGGCTTTTGATCAATACCTTCCGAAAGCGAGAAAATTCCGTGCTATTGATTATTTGATGAAGCCTATTAGCAAAGACAAATTATCGAAGGTGATTCAAAAATTGTAAATGAATGATTTTAGTATAATTTTGAAGGCTTTTGGATCAAAAATCTAAACAAAGATCAATAAATTTAAACATACTTTTTTCTTTTATTCAATTTTTCAGCAGATGATCGCGGATCATATTTTATAAACCATATTAAATTCATTTAATTCATATATTAAAATTTTAAAATCGATTGTGTTCTTCAAAATTAAGGAGGTGGTTCAATAACAATAGAGTTCTGCAAAATAGGAAAAAATGTCATTTCGAGTCCCGATTTATCGGGAAGAAATCTGGTTAACAAATAGATATTATTAAACATACAGATTTCTCACTCCACTCCGTTCCGTTCGAAATGACACTGAAATCTTAATTTTGCAGAAGTCTATCAATAACCATAAAAAGGAGCATTTCTTCAAAGTCGCTAAGAATTTTGAAGTGCAGTTATTTTTATCCCAATTAACCAAATGTTTTTTAAGGAGGACAAAATGAAAATTCGTTTTCTATCTGTTCTTTCAATTACCCTATTATATTTTATTGTATTAGGGATAATTTTGACAGTCCCGGTTTATTCTCAGACTACCGGAAAAATAGTTGGGACTGTCACTGATGCCAGTAATGGTGAACTATTGCCTGGCGTAAACGTCAGTATTGTTGGAACCAATATGGGAGCAGCTACTGATTTAGAGGGTTACTATACAATCGTGAATGTACCTGCCGGGACTTATGATGTGCGGATTTCAATGATGGGGTACAAAAAGGTCACCAAAACAGGTGTGAGAGTATCTGTCGATCAGATTGCGGTTATAGATTTTTCTCTTGAATCGGAGGTTATCGAAGGTGAAGAAGTGGTGGTGGTTGCTGAGCGAGATATTTTGCACAAAGAAGTTTCCAACAGCCAGCAGGTTGTTACAGGTGCTCAAATGGTTGAGGCTGCCGGTATTCGTACCGTCAATCATTATCTGGAGAAACAGCCGGGAATTACCGGTGCTAATCATCTGGAAATCCGCGGCGGTTCAGCGGATCAAACCGGTGCGATTGTGAATGGATTGTCATTCGTGAATCCTCGTATAGGAAGGGCAGACGCAGCTGTTCCAGTTAGCGCTGTTGAGCAAGTTTCCCTGATCACAGGTGGTTTCAATGCAGAATATGGGAACTACCGCTCTGGTTTAATTAATATTACCACGAAAAGTGGTGATAAAAGTGCTTATCATGGTACTTTTTCCTATACGCGAAACGAAGCCCAAATGAAGCGATTTGGTCCGTCGTTGTATGACCCGAATAGTTATGGTCTTAGGCCTTACATGGATCCTATAGTGTCTTTTGAAGGAACAGGATTAGAGTCATGGTTAAAGGTAACTGCTGGTGACACTGCAGAGGCTGAATATTTAGCTCAAAGCTACGATCAGTTCAGATATGGATGGATTGATCAAGCGGATAGGTTTAACAGAGGCAGGGAGCCTGAAGATCAGGCTACTCCTATGGATCTCTATTTATGGTCTGCCTGGATGCATCAGGCTGTTCCTGATTTTGCTAAACTTGAAGAACTCTATCCTCAATGGACGACAGAAGACCCTGATTGGGACAAAAAGAAACAGGCAATTAAAGATCATTCCAATGAAGAAGGCACCGATGCTGACTATAACTTTGATGGAGGTTTTGGTGGTCCTGTACCCTTCATTGGAAAATATCTGGGTGATGCTACGTTTTATCTCTCCAATCAAACCAATAATATCAATTATATACAACCTGTTTCAAGAAAAAGCCAATTCACCACAACAACACTTCTTACTTTGAAGTCTCAAATCTCGAAAAGTATGTCCCTTAATATGAACGGTGTCTATCGATTACGGAATGGTGTTGCCCCGGTACATTTCAATGTTGGTCAAATGCCTACTCTGGAACAGGGCGGCGGTATGATGTTCGAAAACAATATTGATATGCTTCAAAGTCTGGGAGCGATGTATTACTGGCACCCGACAATGTTCCATCCGAAAGATCAGACTACGGTTTTAGCCGGATTTAAATTAAACAACCTGGTGAATTCAACAACATTCTGGGACCTTTCTCTTCAATATGGATGGAGCAAAGATCATGCAGAACCTAAATATGATCGAGATTTTGCTCCTATTATTAATTTTGGCCCAATCTGGCTCGATGAAATGCCTTATGGTCGGTGGGATACATCAACAGATCCGGATACGGTGCGCAATCCAGACGACCCGAGCGATTATTTTGCGCACGGTGAGTTTGAGGCTCCTCAAGGCATCAACCGAAGATTCAACTCCAAAACTGGTGAATACCACGAAAATTCTGTAACCCAGCAGCTTCGAGTGAAGTTTGATTTGAGCAGTCAAGTAACAAGAGCTCATTTTGTCAAAACAGGAGCCGAGCTCAATTACTTTGGACTGAACAACGATCTATGGACCTGGTGGCCAGGACACGATACAAACTACGAAATACGTTTTGACCGCAAACCCTGGATACTGGGTGGATACATTCAGGATCAGTTGACCCTGGAAGGTATGGTTGCTACGATTGGACTCCGCTTTGATTATTACAATTCCGGGGGAGGTGAATGGCCTACAGGAGACCGCTTTAATGATTTGGCATTCACTCCAGGAACTGAAGGCGACAACCCGACTCTTCTTTATGAGAGACTGGAATCTGGCGAATATGTTACCTGGAATCGTTGGAAGGCAATCGACGATTCGCTTGGCGGTACATTACTTGAGAAAACAAAGAATTATTTTGCTGTTAGCCCACGGTTGGGTGTTTCTTTTCCAGTGACTGAAAAATCAAAGTTTTATTTTAATTATGGTCATTTCAGATCAACGCCGCGCTACACTGATATGTACATGTATGCCTTTCGATTCTGGAAACAAGGTTTATATGGGATTGGGAATCCGAACCTTGAACCTCCAAGAACAATCCAATATGAATTGGGTTTGTCATACAATTTGTTGGACCAATACCTGATCAATTTAAGTACCTATTATAAAGATGTTACGGGACAAAGTGGAAACTCTTCAGATCCAGATGATTTTGACGATGTCAGTGGAAATTTCAGATATACGAATTCAGGTGGATCGGCTTCTTATATGACTTTTATGAATAATGAATATGAAGATATTCAGGGTTTCGAGGTGAATGTGAATAAACAATATGGTGATTTCCTAACCGGTTGGATTACATACCGTTACATGATTGAAAAAAACGGTCATAGCGGACGTGAAGAGCTTTTTAGTGATGATATACAAAACGAAACAGAGGGACTTTACCAGAGCGAAGAAGATCGCCCAACTACACGCCCTGTAATCACAGGAAATTTTTCGTTTCATACACCGGATGACTGGGGTCCCAGTATGCTGAATCATCATTACCTGGGTGGCTGGCTTGTGAGTTGTCTCGGTAGATGGGAAAGAGGAAGAACTTTTACCTGGAATCCAGAAAATGTTCGCAATCTCTCGGATAATTTAAGATGGCCGGATTATTACAGATTTGATCTGAAGGTTTCGAGGAGATTTAGTCTCTTTGGATTTAATGCCAATTTCTATATCGATGTTTATAACCTGTTCAATACCAAAACCAACTGGATGTATGAACAGTGGTGTTTCAGAAATGATAATGATAGACGGAGTTACCTGACTTCACTGCAACTTCCCATGTATAAAGATAAAGAAATTTACAGTGGCGATGAATATGTTACGGGAGACGATAAGCCCGGGGATATGCGTGCTGATGATAAATCGCATATAAATGATCCGGACAACAAGATGTGGCTGTACGGTAAACCTCGGGATATTTGGTTTGGGATTAAAATCAGTTTCTGAGAGGTCAATCAATTGATTTGAAATTCTAAATATCTAATGAAGGAGAGAATAAGACATGAAAGTCATACCTGATATAAAACAAAAGTGTTTCTTCTTCTGCATGTCAAGCTTGCTTGCCTTTATCATGGTGGTGGTATTTGCTGCTCAAGCAGATGGCCAGACAGTCATTATTAAGGTGAATAAGATGACAGCCGGAGTAAAAGACAATGGCTGGACTGGAAGTTTTAACTATGGTTCAGGCTGGTGGCCCGCAGATTATAACTGCATGGGCCCCACAATGCAAAATGGTCAGTCCCATACAGGTTCAGGATTTTTATTTGCCACAACAAACTGGACGGATCCCAAAGGACAGCTTATTCCAAAGGCAGTGCTTCAGAACGTTGATGTGTATGATACGGAAAGTGTTGTGAAGGCACCGCTGGCCAATTATGTCCGCTGGGATCTGCCGACGAACTATGCCGCGGGGACAGATGTCCAGGTTCAGCATTGGGGTGGACCGGATGCAACAAAGATGAACGGGACCTGTGATCAGGTCGTTGAGGGTACTACTTTAAATGCACTGGGCATAGAGGTGCACCGAAAGGTGTTTGCATGGAGCCAGCAATATCATGATAACTATATTGTTTGTGATGTCACGCTGACCAACAAGAGCGGGAACACGCTCACTGATTTCTATATGCGAATGCATGAAGCCATTTTCTATATGTCTCGTGCTGTGGGTGGTGATCCGGACATACCTAGTGATCAGGATCCTGAGGAGATGGGATGGCATCATTATTATGGTGCCAGACCCGGAGACAGTTTGCGGATTTTTTATGAATACAGCGCAGATGATCGAGTATTAGACGGTGATCAAATGGGCTATCCAGTCCACACTCAAGACGGTCGTCTTTCGCAGACTGATATCCATTTTTATTCTATTTTACATGCTTCAAAAGAGCCTTATACAGACCAGGTAAATGATGTTGATGATCCTTTACAACCCAAAGTAACCAATGTATTTGCGCCCTTTGCAATGGGTATGAATTCACCTGATTTGGGAGGCGAGGACGCTACTGGTAGAGGATTTATATACGATATCATATCCGGAGAAACATTTAGCGACCAGGAAATTGATGGTCAACATCCCGGAACACATCATAGGGCTAACAGTGATGAACAGGGCAGTGCGGATTGGACATGCCTGGGCAAAGGTTTTGACGAGAACTCTGTCTGGAATCATCGATGTGCCTCATTTGGTCCCTATACTTTCAATAATAATGAGTCCATTCATATTGTCTATGTGAGTGGTTTTGCTGCATTGGGTTTGAAGAAAGACAAAGAAATCGGCGAAAAATGGCTTGCCGGTACTTTAGAAGATCCACCCAACATACCAGATACTCGAACCGGCTTTTTCCCGACAAATTTTGCCTTTCCTCCAGATGCTACAGAAATGGATAAAAAGAAAGATCGCTGGATCAGTACAGTGATCGATTCAGTTCACAAGAGTGTATCGCGTGCGAAATGGAATTATGAGCATGACTGGAATGTTCCCATGGCACCGCCTCCGACTAGTAAGTGGGTATTGGGCACAGGTAAAGAGCCAGGTAAAGGGACTGAGATTACATGGTCAAATCCTGAAGCCGAAGCCTTGCCTAATTTTGACGGCTACCGGATTATGAGACGTGTCGGTATTCAGGACACGGTCTTTTATGAACAGATTCATCGTACCAGCGGTGATGACAAGGCAAATGAGCACGTTTTTGTTGATAAAGACGTGGTATGGGGTGCCTCATATTACTATTATGTCCAGGTAGGGATTAAAGTTGATGAGAATGATCCCAATGCTTATAACAACTCCAAATATGGTACGACTCGCGGTAAGACACTTTGGAGCGGAAGAATGTGGGGTGTTTCAAATTATCCAGTCGAGCCAGAACGTCCTGTGGGCAGTCTGGAATCTATTAGGATTGTGCCTAATCCCTACAATTTGAAAGATCCGTTATTGCAAAATTATGGATTGCTTGATCCGGATGATCCACGCCGGATTATGTTTTTTAAACTTCCACGAGTATGTACGATCAAAATATTTACTGAGAACGGAGATTTGGTCAAAACGATCGAGCATACGGATTTTCCTGCACCTTCAGGAAATGAACAATGGGATATGTTGACAGAAAGCCGGCAGGCGATTTCCAGCGGTGTTTATGTTGTGCTATTCCAAACACCTGAAGGAGGAGTGGCTTATCAAAAATTATTGGTTGTTCGATAAATAAAAAAATAGGAGAAAAATTGCAATGAAACGATTTTTCATATATGTGATGATTATCCTATCGGTCGGAATGTGGTCGGTAGCTCCCTTGCTGGCTCAAGTTGGTATGAAGAAAGTGGGCCAGTCAACAATGAATTTTTTACAAGTTGGTGTGGTTCCTGGTGCCAGTAGTATGGGTGAAGCCTATACTGCTATAGGCACAGGTTGTGAGAGTATTTTTTTCAATCCGGCGGGATTGCCTGAGATGAATTCCAAGTATGCCGCTATTATAGCAACCACGAATTGGTTTGCAGATATAAATTACATTGCCGGCGCACTGGCTTGGAATTTGGGTAATATAGGTACTGTCGGTCTGAGTTTCGTCACCGTTGATTACGGTGATGATATTGTCTGGACAGGTCTTGCACAATCTCCAGATGATGAAGAAGGTTTTGTAGAATATGGTATGATTGATAATGTCGGTGCATACGCAATCGGTTTGTCGTATGGTCGTCGTATTACCAATAAGTTCTCTATTGGTGGAAATGTCCGCTACGTCGGTCAGCAACTGGGTGAATCATGGCTTGAATCCGGGAAAAAGCAGAACAGTAAGAGCAATGTCTCCTTTGATATGGGCGTTAAATTCTATCCGGGATTAAAAAGTTTTCGATTCGCTATGTCCATGCGCAATTTCGGGCCCAGCATCAAATACGAGGAAATCACTGCTTCACTTCCTATAACCTTTGCAGTAGGTTGTGCCATGGATATTATGGACGTAATCGTACCGGGTCATTCCCAGGATAATAGTTTACTTCTTTCAGCAGAATTTGTCCATCCAAACAACTATACTGAAAGGGTTAACGTGGGATTAGAGTATAAGTTCATGAAGATGTTAGCCCTGCGAGGCGGTTATCAATCAAATACTGATCTGGTAGGATTCTCAGGTGGTATCGGTATTATACCGCCATCAATTGGAGGTACAAAACTAGAGTTTGGATATTCTTATTCTGTATTTGATACTTTTGATGGAGTAAACCGTTTCTCGTTTAAGGTAGCATTATAGGAAAAATAAATTTGCGGAGTTTATTTCCCAATACATTCAAACCTTGCGCAAACTTTGGATGGATAGTAGTGTTTAGTTGTAAAAATAACTCATTAGATATATACTCGATTAAAAGTGGTTTTCGGATTTTTTTGTTATTAAAAACTCACCTAAATCCTCTTTTAACAAGAGAGGATTTAAAGGTGAAATCCGAAAACCACTTCAAACAATGTATAATTAAAAATATCCATTCAAAACTTGATTTTAAAAAAGGAAGGAAAGGAGGTGGTCAAAAAACTCTTGAGTTATTGATGTTATTTTATGAATGTGAAAAGTTAACAGTAAATGGAAAGGAGGTGATATAAAAATTCTATAAATTTTAACGTTATTTATGAACGTGAAAAGTTGATAGTAAAAGGAAAGAAAATAAATTTATTTATTAGGAGGAAGCAATGATTAAAAAAACATTACTTATTGTTTTTGGTTTTTTGCTGGTAACGACTGCTGTCGGACAACTCAACGCCCAACAATGGCAGGTTTATGATTGCAGTGTCTTACCGGATGCCCATACTCCTGCTTGGATCTCAAGCAATACAAAAACGGGTGTGCCTACATGGATAATTATGGACGATCCTGATATCCCAGGAAATAAGTATTTGGAAATGTTATCTCCGAATGTTGCAGCCGAAACAGCCGGAATGTGGAAAACCGATGATTTTGATCCTGTACCAACCGCCATTACTGTAATTGCCAGGATAAAAGCTGCTGGGGATGTGTCCACTTATGAGGAAATGATCGATCTGGATATGCGTATCAATCCATTGAGGGAGAAGCTGATTATTGGTTCGGATAACAAACTTGATTTAGATAAAGCGGATGTACAAAAAACAGATGGAATAGATGTTTCTAAATGGCATACGTACAGAATTACTTTTGATGTTTCAACGGCTGCTGTTGATGTCTATTTAGATGAAGATGATACAGCCGTTTTGTCAGGAACGACAAGTGCTTCTGAATCAAGTCAATATTTCAGATTTGGTGATGGGAGTTCTGGAAAAACCTATGGTGCTTTAATCGACTGGATTGCTTATGATGTGAGCGGTGCTTATGCGCCAGGAGAAGGGGCACCAATTCCCGAAGAATTATACGTTGATAAACCGGTACTTGGTAACATTGTTTTTGTCAGCCGACCTGATAAGCATGATGACATCAACGATGTACATCCAGACAGCTCACACATTGATGACCTGGTCGCTGCAGGCTACAATGTCACATTGTTCTATAACACATCACTGTCAACAGCCTCCCAAGCAACGATGGATACGCTGAATAATGCCGATCTGGTTATCATAGGACGTTCAGTAGCCAGTGGCATTTTTGGCGGAGACAACCCCGCCGACAAGTTTGCCTGGAACAGTGTGGAAGCACCGATAATTGCCATGCACCCGTATGTTGTAAGAAGCAACAGGATGAATTGGTTCAACACAAAATCCTGTAAGCATTATGATGATGCAGGTGTTGTCCTGAATGCTGTCATCGAAATGGCGGGCGATGATGTATTTGATGGTTTGACTCTGACTGATGGCACATTGCCCTGGGCTGTTGGACCTTATGATGTATTGGTTACCAAAGAGGCTGGAAACGGGGAACTGCTTGCCAGTTCAGCGGTCGACACGAATGTGCTGTTTGTTCGTTTTGATCCCTTTGTCGAGTTTTATGCTGGCGCAGGAGACAGGCCAGGAGGATACCGTACCATGCTTGGTAATGGCAATGACAACTCAGCAGATCCGAATACCGGTCTAAAAATTTTTAATTACAATAATTTTACAACAGAATCGAAACAGGTCTATCTAAAAGAGGTAGCGCGGATGGTAAAGTTAGGCACTGTTGAGCTTCCTGTTGCTGTTGAAGAAGAAAGACATGACATTCCAATGTCTTATGAATTGTATCAAAACTATCCGAATCCATTCAATCCGACGACTACCATCGAGTTTAGTTTGCCCAAATTCGGCCATACAAAATTGACGATCTATAATGTCATGGGACAGGTTGTGGAAACGTTGGTAGATCGAGAGATGACGGGAGGTATTCATCGGATAACTTTCAGAGCAGATCGATATTCTTCGGGTATCTACTTCTATATGCTTAAATCTGGTGACCAAGTGGAAGTAAAAAAGATGATGCTTTTGAAATAATTTTTTTTGGTGGGGCGTATTTTTATGCGCTCCACCTTCTTTTAAAAACGCATTAAAAGAGATTTAAAATAATTGAAGAATTTAATAATCAACATAAAAATAGATATCTGCAAAATAGGACATACTGTCATTTCGAGTCCCGATTATCGGGAAGAAATCTGGTTAACGAATTGATATTATAAAAGATAAAGATTTCTCACTACACTTCGTTTCGTTCGAAATGACAAAAAAAATCTTAATTTTGCAGCACTCTAAATATAAAAGATCAGGAAAGGAGGTGGTGGGAGAAAGAAAAGTGCTAATAGGTTTTAAAATAAATAACAAATTAAGTGAAGGAGTATAACGATGATGAGAAAAAAATTGATAATTTTAACGCTTGCATTGTTGATTGTTCCCAGTCTGGCTTTTTCACAGTTAAAGTGTTTGTATGTTTGTTTTGTAACTTCGTGGGATAAACCTCCAGATATATGTATACCGGTTTATGAAAAA